>JAILAS010000038.1 GCA_024681495.1 Eubacterium sp.
ATCAACATCGGACGTCTGGTTCCCCAGATCGTTTACTACGTATACGCATACACCAGGCTGCTTAAGGACGGCGTTATCAAGTCGGGTGACGCCATAAACATCGATGTGCCCACCGGTAACTTCGGAAACATCCTCGCCGCCTACTACGCATACAACATGGGGCTTCCCGTTAAGAAGTTCATCTGCGCGTCGAACGAGAACAAGGTTCTCTATGACTTCTTCACGACCGGCACGTATGACAGGAACAGGGAGTTTATGGTGACTTCCTCGCCTTCTATGGACATCCTCATCTCGAGTAACCTCGAGAGGCTCATCTACCACATTGCCGGCAATGACTCCGCCAAGACCGTGGAGCTCATGGCCAGCCTCCGCGAGACCGGTAAGTACGACATCACGCCGCAGATGAGAGAGAAGCTCGACATGTTCTACGGAAACTACTGCTCCGAGGCCGAGACGGCTGAGGCCATAAAGACGTTGTTCGATAAGACCGGATACTGCATCGACACCCACACGGCGGTGGCATCGGGTGTTTATTCCAAGTACAGGAAGGACACGGGAGACGATACTGTGACGGTTATCGCTTCTACGGCGAGCCCCTTCAAATTCACCAGGAGCGTTATGACTGCGCTTGATCCCGCCTATGACAGCATGGAGGATTTTGCGCTTATCGACAAGCTTTCGGAGATTGCCAAGGTGGCCGTTCCCCGTCCCATCGAAGAGATTAGGAATGCTGAGGTCCTTCACGACACCGTCTGCGACACCGATAAGATGGAAGAGACAGTAAGGAAGATCTTCAACGTATAACAGAAACGGGATTCACCGCGGATAGAGTGATATGCACCCTCATTACCGGACGACGGTAAGGAGGGTGTTTTTGTGCGTAAAAAAAACCGGCATCACGAGGATGCCGGATGATATTTGAGTTTAGGGCTTCGGAAGTTTGGAAGCCGGGGGTGTGTTGTCTTCGACCACCATGATGTAGAAGTTTACGAATCCGAAGCTGAATTTGCAGTTGAGGAAGTAACCTTCTCCGTCGCTCGAAAGTACGTCGTAGTTAACGGTGGTGGGCGCATCGAGGGTGAGCTCCCTGTTTCTCTCGTTAGATGCATTCACGATGTACAGGCCGTTATGCTGATTGAGGAAGTCTGCAAGCGCAGCTTCGACATATTCGTCGCATTCGCTGAAGTCGTACTTGGCGAACCTCGACGCGAACAGCACAGCCGTCTCTTCGTTCATGTCAATAGCGGTGTATATACCGGGCTTGCCGAGAATATTCTGCGATGCGCATATCTTCGAACAGTATCCCGCGAACGGCTGCAGTGAGAGCGGAGAGAAGTCCGATCCTATGTAGTTGATAAGATTGTTAAACAAAAGAGTGAAGTAGTCAATCAGGTCGCCTGAGTATTCGTTCTCGTTTACCGACGAGAAGTTTACCATGAGCTGGTCGACGGCATCGGAAATCTCGGTCATGAAGTCGAGGTCAATGAGCTCGAACTGGGACATGTAGTCGGCCAGGAGCTGAATCATATCGTCCGACTCGACCTTTTTCTTTTTAATAAGATACTGTGCGATGTGAAGGTAGTGGGGGACGTGGTCGCCAACGATGTCGTAAACCTGGTCCGAGGAAATAATTCCTTTTTCGACACAGTAATCATAGAAATCGACATTGGCCTTTTCGGCCTCCATAGCCAGTATGTCAGCTTCGTTCTGGCTCATATAGCCCTTGAACACAGCTATAAAAGGAGGTGCCACCTCCGATTGAACACAACTACCCAGGGCGTCCAGAAGTTCTTCCTTGTTCAGTATTTTACGTTCGAGAAGATAGTTCCCAAAAAACTGACTGTACATGAAGTGACCTCCGAAATGTTATACACAAAGCTTGTTTATAATGGAGTCGAGCATCTCGCTGCGGAAGGGCTTCTGGATGAAGTCCTTGGCGCCGGCCGCCAATGCGTCCTCGAGGAAGTTCTTGGTACCTACTGAAGACACAATTACTATGTTGGCCTGCGGATCGTTGTCTATGATTTTCTTTGTGACCTCAACGCCGTTGAAAATCGGCATTACGATATCCAAAAGAACAAGGTCAGGAGACTCCGATAAAAAGAGCGAAATGGACTCTTCGCCGTTTTTGGCCTCAACAAAATTGGAGCAGCCTATTTCCATTAGGGCGTCCTTGAGAAGCTTTCGGGCAAGGATGGAATCATCACAAATTAATATCTTGATATCTTCTTTTGTCATCGATGTAACCTCGTAAAAAACGATTTTTATATTACTGCAACAGAATAATTATAACTTAAAGAATATGTATTTTCAATGTGTCTTTTACCTTTTGTCCATGGGCACGAATTCACGCCTCGGGGTGGTGTGAGAGTATGCGGGACGAATGATTTTAGTGGCGCTGCAAAGCTCTTCGAGCCTGTGCGCGCTCCAGCCGGCAATTCGCGCGACGGCAAACATCGGCGTAAACAGTTCCTCGGGTATCTTCAGCATGGTGTATACGAATCCGCTGTAGAACTCGAGGTTCGCGCTGACGCCCTTGTACATCTTGCGGTTCTCCGAGATAACCTTTGGAGCCAGGCGCTCGACGGTGTTGTAGAAACGGAATTCCTCCTCGAGGCCCTTTTCGTGAGAGAGCATCTCTACAAACCTGCGAATCATCTCGTTCCTGGGATCGCTGACTGAATATACAGCGTGCCCGATGCCGTAGATGTTACCCGTACGGTCGTAAGCCTCCCCGTTGAGAATCTTTTTCAGGTATGCTGCGATTTCGTCTTCATCCTTCGAATCGCTCACGTGGTCGCGTATGTCGCGCATCATGTCCACGATCTTACGCGTGGCACCGCCGTGGTTGGGGCCCTTAAGGGAGCCCAATGCGGCCGCAATGCACGAATAGGTATCCGTACCCGTGGTGGTTACCAGGTGGGTGGTGAATGTCGAATTGTTGCCCCCGCCGTGCTCCATGTGGAGGATAAGCAGCATGTCGAGAAGCTTGGCCTCCAGTGGAGTGTATGTGCTGTCAGGGCGCAGAATCTTAAGGATGTTCTCCGACGTGGAGAGCTTGGGGTCCGGGTTGTGGATATACAAAGTCTTATCCTCGTAGAAGTGCCTGTAGCCCACGTATCCGTATACGCTCAGGAGCGGGAATACGCTTATCAGGTAGAGGCACTGACGCAATACGTTGGAAAGCGATGTGTCGTCCGCCTTCTCGTCGTACGAATAGAGCGTGAGTATAGACCTCGAGAGAGTCACCATCATATCGGGGCTGGGTGCCTTGAGTATGGTGTCCCTGACGAAGGTGTTCGGAAGCTTGCGGAATTTGGCCAGAAGCTCGACGAACTCGTGAAGCTCGTTCTTGTTGGGGAGCTCTCCGAACATGAGCAGATATGTGCACTCCTCGAAGCCGAAGTGTGAGTCGAGGGGGATGCCCTTTATGATTTCGTTTATGTCGTAACCGCGATAGAACAGACGTCCCTCGGTGGGAACGAGCTTCCCGTCGGATTCCTTCCTGGCGGAAATCTCGGATATTCCGGTGAGTCCTACCAAAAGGCCCTCGCCGTCGAGGTTTCGCAGTCCACGGTATACGCCTTTCTCGGAATACTTGTCCTCGTTGATTTTGTCAGCGGTTTTTATCTTTTCGGATAGGTCAGTGATCTGTGAATTAATCTCGTTAAATGTAATCTTTTCTTTGTCCATATGCAGAGGCCTTCCTTACTGTATTTCTTTTCTTACTGTTGGTTTCTCTCATTGACACATATTTAACATTGTCCTTTACATAATAACATAATCCCGCACCGGTGGACAATATGGTAAAGTGAAAGCTTTTGAATTGTTGATAAAACAGGCACATTTGTCTCATATTTCAAAAATTACATAGCTGTTATTGACATTTTGCATTCGATAATCATATTATAGTTAGTGGCGCATAACAGCATGCACACGTTCGGAGCGAATGGCTCCACATTTAATCCTGAAGGAGGGAAAGAAATGTCAACAGTTTCCAATTTTTCCAGAAGTGAGATAGGGCCGGGTAAGGTAGGCTTTGCCAAGACCCGTTCCATTATAGAGGCTCCTTTTTATGGTAACAACGTAGTTAAGATCAACACGCTCAAGGAGGCATACAAGCTCGCAGCGGCTTCTCCCGGAACCGTGGTAACAGATCTTCCCGTATATAAAGGAGAGGAGTTCGGACTCGAGCCTGACGCAAAGGTCCTCCTCTTCAACGATGGCTCCATCACAGGCCGTTACGCTGCCGGACGCCGCATTGTCGGACAGCCCGGAGTAGATCAGGACGGACTCGATAAGATCCTCATGGACGCCGTGTACGACAGCCGTTATAAGAAGATGTATCACGCCACCGTCTGCATCGGACTCGACCCCGAGTTCACCGTAAGGGCGCACCTCCTCATACCCGAGGGAGAGGAGAATCTTCTCTACAACTGGATGCTGAACTTCCAGTACTTCAGCGAGTACTATGTAAAGATGTACAAGGAGTCCAAGGTATATCCCAACGAGCCGGATATCTACATCTTCTCCGATCCCCAGTGGAAGGGAACGGACAGGACCGACCTCTGCGACCCCAACTGCCTCGCATACTTTAACACTGAGACCAACTGCGCAGCCCTTTTGGGAATGCGTTACTTCGGAGAGCACAAGAAGGGTACCCTCACCATCGCGTGGGCCATCGCCAACAGGAACGGCTATGCTTCATGCCACGGCGGACAGAAGGAGTACACCCTCGACGACGGCTCCAAGTATGTGGCAGCCGTGTTCGGTCTTTCCGGATCCGGCAAGTCCACGCTTACGCACGCCAAGCACGACGGCAAGTATCCTTCTATCAAGGTGCTTCACGACGATGCGTTTATCATCAACTCCGATACATGCTCGTCTGTCGCTCTTGAGCCCACATACTTCGACAAGACCGCAGATTATCCCTGCGATTCGCCGGACAATAAATACCTGCTCACGCTGCAGAACGTATCCGCCACTCTCGACGACGAGGGCAAGGTGGTTCCCGTCACAGAGGACGTGAGAAACGGAAACGGACGCGCCATTAAGAGCAAGCTCTGGTCGCCCAACCGCGTTGATAAGCTGGATTCTCCCGTAAATGCCATCTTCTGGATTATGAAGGATCCCACGATTCCGCCCGTAGTTAAGCTTAAGGGAGCTTCCCTCGCGGCTGTCATGGGCGCGACGCTTGCGACCAAGAGATCCTCTGCGGAGAGGCTTAAGGAAGGTGTGGATCCCAACGCGCTCGTGGTTGAGCCCTATGCCAACCCCTTCCGTACCTATCCTCTGAAGAACGACTACGAGAAGTTCAAGAAGCTCGTGGCAGAGAAGAACGTGGATTGCTATATCATCAACACAGGTGATTTCATGGGCAAGAAGATCCCCAAGGAAGTGACCATCGGAATCCTCGAGTCCATCGTTGAGAAGAAGGCCACCTTCAAGCAGTGGGGCCCCTTCTCGGATATCGAGGTTTGCGACATCGACGGATTCGTAGCCGACTTCAGCGACTCCGAGTACGTAAGCACCATGAGCGCCAGGATGAACGAGCGCGTGGAGTACGTGAAGTCGCTCGACACCCTTATCGGCGGATACAATGCGCTGCCCGAGGATGCGCTCGCTGCGATCCAGAAGGTTGTTGACGAGTTGGGCTAATAATATTATAATTAGCCTAACCTGAAATGCATTCGATCTTGGTCATTTTGAACCTACATTTACTTTAAAAGGGATTCCTATTATTGCCCGATGGATGTCAGGCCCCCTAGCGGGGGAAGGCAGAAAGACAGGCTGCGGATGCCCACCTAGCTTTGCTAGGAGTCAAAATACCAGGGCGGCATTTTAGGTCAATTGAATTTACTGCTTTTAAAGCTTTACTAGCTGTCGATATCGAGCGGTACCGACAGCTAATTGTCTGTAAACAGGTTGTTTCGAAGATGGGGATATGGAAGAGAAGAGAGAGGATTTTTCGCTAAAAAGGCTATTCATAGACTATGTCCTGGGAGTTATCGAAGAGGTTCAGACCAGGCAGCTCTTTTTGTATGCTGCGCAGTCTTCATTCTTTATAATCACGTCTTTTGTGCCATTCGTAATCCTTTTTGTGACGATCATTGAGCTGATGCACTTCGACAATGCCGTGATTGTATCGCTGATTAACCGGTATGCGCCTGAGTTTTTGGGCGATGCTGTCAGCACTCTGATTAGCGATGTCTTTTCCAATTCACCTGCCATCGTTTCTCTAGCCGTCATTTCGTTGATCTGGTCCGCGGCCAAGGCGATACAGGGCATATCCTACGGACTTAACAATCTTATGGACGTTCCCGAAAACCGTAATTACTTCGTCCTTCGATGGAGGGCGATTGCGTATACGGTAGTTGTGATTCTTCTCTTTGCCGCCACCATTTTCTTCGCTGTGTACGGCGGAAAGATTCGGGATATGATCATGGTCTTCTTCAATCTGGAGACCACACCTTTTTTGCTGAAGGTACTTTTGGCGTTCAGATATCTGATCAGTTTGGCCGTTTTGACTTTTCTGTTTACTTATGTGTATGTCTTCTTCCCCAATAAGGTGAGTACCACTAAAAATCAGATTGCCGCAGGATTTATATGTGCGTTGGCCTGGCTTGTGTTCACGGGTCTTATCGCCCTTTACGTCAGATACTTCAATGCTTTTTCCATTTACGGAAATATGTTCATGGTACTCCTGTGGATGCTGTGGCTGTACATCGGCATGTCCATATTCTTCATATGCGGCATGTGCCAGCCTATGATAAATTACCTCTTCAAGTGTCTGTTCGAGAAGATTGGGGGAGGGAAGATTATCGATGTACCCGTTCCGAAGCACGCGACAGAATTTGCCGGGGTCGGACAAAGAATGAGGACCCGCTCCGACAGCGGAGACGAGGCTTCCGGGCATCGCGGGATGTGGAGGCAGTTCGCCGAGGCCACCATTGAACCCATAAAGAAAGTGATAGATATCGGCAGGAAAAAACGAGCTAAAAAGTGATTGCTATTTCGGCAGTCTGTGCTAAAATATTTGTTTGAAGGATTTTCGTTCAAAAGGAGACATAACATGAAGGAAAAACTGCAAAAGATCAGTGAAGAGGCGCTTTCCAGCATCAACCTTTCCGACAGTCTGGATGCCCTGAACGAGGTGAGAGTTTCCGTTCTGGGTAAGAAGGGTGCCCTCACAGGGATTCTTAAGGGAATGAAAGACGTCGCACCCGAGGACAGACCCAAGGTCGGCGCATTGGTCAATGAGACCAGAGAGAAGATTGAAGAGGCTGTTAATGAGAGGAAGAGCAAGCTCGAGAGCGCTCTTCGCGAGGAGAAGCTTCGCAGAGAGGTCATCGACGTGACCCTTCCTGCCAAGAAGATCAAGATCGGTCACCCCCATCCCAACACGGTGGCACTCGAGGAAGTCGAGCGCATCTTCATCGGAATGGGATACGAGGTGGTAGAGGGACCCGAGGTTGAGTACGACTACTACAACTTTGAGGCGCTTAATATTCCTGCCAACCATCCCGCGAAGGATGAGCAGGACACTTTCTATATCAACAAGGACATTCTGCTTCGTACGCAGACTTCTTCGGTTCAGATTCACATAATGGAGGGCGGCAAGCTCCCCGTTCGCATGATTGCACCCGGAAGGGTGTTCAGATCGGACGAGGTGGATGCCACGCATTCACCCTGCTTCCATCAGATAGAGGGACTCGTGGTCGATAAGGGTATCACGATGTCCGACCTTAAGGGCACTCTCGAGGGCTTCGCCAGAGAGATGTTCGGTGACGACATTAAGACCAAGTTCCGCCCGCATCACTTCCCGTTCACGGAGCCTTCGGCAGAGATGGACGTGTCCTGCTTCAAGTGCGGCGGCAAGGGCTGCCGGTTCTGCAAGGGCGAGGGATGGATTGAGATCCTCGGCTGCGGAATGGTTCACCCCCACGTCCTCGAGATGTGCAACATCGATCCCGAGGAGTACACGGGCTTCGCATTCGGCGTCGGACTCGAGCGTATCGCGCTCCTTAAGTATGAGATTGACGACATGAGACTCCTCTACGAGAACGACAACCGTTTCCTCGAGCAGTTTTAACTTTTTGATTTAGGAGATAATAGAGATGAAAACATCATTATCGTGGCTTAAGGCATATATTCCCGACCTTAATGTCACCGCTAAAGAATATGCTGACGGCATGACCCTTTCGGGTACGAAGGTAGAGACCTACGAGGCTTTGGACGAGCATCTTGAGAAGATCGTCGTAGGTAGGATTGAGTCGATTGAGAAACACCCCGACGCTGATAAACTCGTGGTCTGCCAGGTTGACGTGGGAAGCGAGACCGTTCAGATTGTAACGGGCGCATCCAACGTGTTCGAGGGAGCTCTGGTTCCCGTTGTTCTCGCAGGCGGAAGAGTGGCTGCAGGACACGGAAAGGACGCCTCTCCCGACGGATTGAAGATTAAGAAGGGTAAGCTCCGCGGCGTTGAATCCTTCGGAATGATGTGCTCCATCGAGGAGCTCGGTTCCACGAAGGACATGTATCCCGAGGCGCCCGAGGACGGAATATACATATTCGGCGATGGCGTGAATCCCGGAGACGACGCTGTTGAGGCCCTCGGACTCCACGACGTGGTTACCGAGTACGAGATTACCTCGAACCGCGTTGACTGCTACAGCGTTATCGGTATCGCGCGTGAGGCGGCTGCTACGTTTGGAAAGACGTTCCACGCGCCCGCCATCATCGAGACCGGAAACGACGAGGACGTAAACGATTACATCAAGGTTACCGTGAAGGATGCGGAGCTTTGCCCCAGATACTGCGCGAGGGTGGTTAAGAACGTAAAGATCGCTCCCTCGCCCGAGTGGATGCAGAGGAGGCTCGCCTCCGTGGGCATCCGTCCCATAAACAACCTGGTTGACATAACTAACTATGTCATGGAGGAGTACGGCCAGCCTATGCACGCCTATGACTGGGACAAGGTGAGCGGGCATGAGATCATCGTCAGCAGGGCGCAAGACGGCGAGAAGTTCGTCACCCTCGATGGCAAGGAAAGAGACCTCGACTCCGACATCCTCATGATTCGCGACGGCGAGAAGGCGGTAGGCCTGGCCGGCATCATGGGCGGTGAGAACACCATGATTACCGACGACGTTACTACGGTCCTCTTTGAGGCCGCCAATTTCGACGGCACGAACATTCGTCTCTCCTCGAAGAGGCTCGGCATGCGCACGGACGCATCCGGCAAGTTCGAGAAAGGACTGGACCCCAACACGGCAATCGACGCCATCAACCGCGCCTGCGAGCTGGTTGAGGCTCTCGGAGCCGGAGAGGTGGTCGGCGGCACCGTCGACGTATATCCCGTCGTTAAGGAGGGCAACAGGGTTCCCTTCGAGCCGGATAAGTACAATGCGCTTCTGGGCACCAACGTATCCGCCCAGACCATGCTCGGATACTTCAAGGCCATCGACCTCGACTACGACGAGGCCACGAACGAAATCGTCGTTCCCTCCTGGAGACAGGACGTGAAGTGCATGAATGACCTGGCCGAAGAGGTGGCCAGATTCTACGGTTACGACAATATTCCCAGGACCTATCCCAAGAGCGGACAGGGACAGGGTAAGCTTTCCGACAAGCTCTTCATCGAGCAGATTGCCAGGAATGTGGCGCTTTCTGCAGGTTTCTCGCAGGCGTTCTCTTACTCCTTCGAGAGCCCCAAGGTATTCGACCGCTTCCTCCTCGATAAGGATGATGCGCTGAGAAACGCCGTTGAGATTTCCAATCCCCTCGGCGAGGATTTCTCAATTATGAGGACCCTTCCCCTGAACGGGCTTATGGGCTCTCTGGGCGGCAATTACGGCCACAGGAACAAGTCGGCTGCGCTCTTCGAGATTGCCAACATCTATCTCCCCAAGGCGCTGCCCCTTACCGAGCTTCCCGACGAGCGCACGCAGTTTACGCTCGCCATGTACGGCTATGAGGATTTCTTCTTCATGAAGGCCGTTTGTGAGGAGTTCCTTGGCAAGGTGGGCATGAGCGGAAGAGTGACTTATGATCCCTCCTGCGACAGGCCCTACCTGCATCCCGGCCGTAAGGCGGACATCGTATACGACGGAGAGGTGATTGGATTCATAGGTGAGATGCATCCCCAGGTTTCCGATTCCTACGGCATCGGCGATAGGGTCGTTGTCGCAAACCTCGACATGCCTTACATCGTGGAGAAGGCCAGCTTCGACCGTAAGTTCACGGCCTTTGCCAGATTCCCGGCCGTAAACAGAGATATCTCCCTCGTGGTTCCCGTTGAAGTAACCAACGGTGACATCGAGGACTGCATCATAAAGAACGCCGGAGCGCTTCTCGAGAAGGCCGAGCTCTTTGACATCTACGAGGGCGACCAGATCGAAAAGGGATTCAAGTCTTTGGCCTATACGCTTTCGTTCCGGGCTAAGGATCACACCCTTGAGGACGGCGACGTTTCACCTCTTATGGAGAAGGTAGTAGGAGCACTGGGCAAGCTCAATATTACGCTGCGCAGCTGATATGAGAGTTTCGGATTTTGACTACTATCTGCCCGAAGAGCTTATCGCCCAGGATCCCCTGGAGAAGAGGGACTCTTCGAGGCTCCTCACCCTCGACAAGGTGACGGGTGAGTTTACACACAGGCACTTTTACGAGCTTCCCGGGCTGCTTCGGCCCGGCGACTGCCTCGTCATGAACAATACAAAGGTCATTCCTGCCAGGCTTTACGGTACCAGGGAGGACACCGGCGCTTCCATAGAGCTCCTTCTGCTTAAGAGAATAGGAGACAACCGCTGGGAGAGCCTGGTCAAGCCCGGAAAGAAATGCCGGGAGGGCGCCAGGTTCGTCTTCGGAAACGGCGAGCTGAAGGGATTGGTTGAGTCCGTGAAGGACGACGGAAACAGGATAATTCGATTTACCTACGAGGGGATATTCGAAGAGGTCCTCGACAGGCTCGGCCAGATGCCGACCCCGCCCTACATCACTCACGAGCTCAAGGACAGGAACAGATATCAGACTGTGTATGCTAGGTATGACGGATCGGCCGCGGCGCCCACCGCGGGACTCCATTTTACCGAGGAACTTCTCGATACCATAAAGCAATCCGGCATAAAGACTGCACAGGTTACGCTCCACGTGGGACTCGGCACCTTCAGACCGGTGAAGGAAGAGGAGGTCACCGACCACAAGATGCACGAAGAGAGCTATCAGATTACGCCCGAGGCGGCGGATACCATTAATTCCACCCGCCGTGAGGGGGGCAGAATCGTCTGCGTCGGCACGACCAGCGCCCGCACACTCGAGTCGGCCTCGCTTCCCGACGGCACATTGGAGCCCGGCTCCGACAGCACGAGTATATTCATCTATCCGGGCTATAAATTCAAATGCATGGACGCTCTTATAACGAACTTCCACCTGCCTAAATCCACGCTGATTATGCTGGTGAGCGCGTTCGCGGGCAGAGAGCACGTCCTTAAGGCATATGAGGAAGAAGTTAA
>JAILAS010000055.1 GCA_024681495.1 Eubacterium sp.
TATGGGAAAAGATGCAATAAAGAGCAAATTTCAGACTTCATTGATCAAACTAGGAACATTTTCATACATTAATATCCAAAATAAAGATAAGTACAATTTTCCTCAATCAAGATTTAAAGACATAAGAGAAAGACAAGATACATCAGGGAAAAAGCAAGATACACATGAGAAAGGGCAAGATACATATGAGAACTAGATTTTTAGCCTAGGCTCTAAACATAAATGCTAAAATCAGCCTAGGGAGAATCTAATGGCTGGGATCTAGTCCTCATCCGCCTAGCATAAGTGGCGAGGGGAGGTCGAGCCTGGTGAGACTGGGTCTGGCGTGGAGCACGTCGAGCTGGATGACTCTGTGCCGATATCTCTGACTCAGCAGCCTGTGGCACAGAAGGTCCATGTGTCTCTCTCTCTCTCCTGAGTGCTCCAATCTGCTGCCTCAGATCACTGATATCAGCAGACATGACATCCAAGCGGGCGTCCAATCGGCTCGTGAGCCCGTCAGTAATAGTCCTCGCCTGAGCTGACATGAGCTCTGTCATCCTGCTCCAGAAGTCATCCGTATCTGTCGGAGGAGCAGATGACGATGGTCCAGCCTCTGAGGGTGCAGTAGGATGATCCATAGGCTCCTCATCCTCACCCTCTGGTGCCTCTCCCTCTGGTGCTTCACCCTGAATGCCTGCACCAGTATGTATCCACTGCCCGTTCACTTTCTCATAACCCATGCGTATGAGTGACCGTGCAGTGTACGTGTCTGTGGGTTGCAGATTCTTGAATGCTTCCTCCTCGAGAGGTAACCCGTGCTGACGGAAGATCAATGTAAGTATCATGCCATAAGGCAATGATACCCTGTTGCTGCTTATTACCTTTCTCATTTGCCTCAATATCATGGCCGGAAGATTTAGGGGAATCCCCCTAATCATGCACTCCATAACTGCAAGATCTCGTTCTGAGATGAGATCGAATCTCCCGGTCTTCGGAAATAAAATTCTATTTATCATATTAAGCAACAACCTCATCTCGGCGGAAAGAGAACTAGCTATTACCTTCTGAGAGAAATCGAAGTTCTCATTTTCCATGATCAGCTGAAGAGCTCTCATTTTGTTATCTGATCTTTCCGGAATAGCTCCCGTGCAAGGTAGGTGTAGAAGCTCACTCAAGCTCTCCTCGGATACACGGATCCGAACCCCTCTAACATCTGAAACAAGCCCTCCCATACCAGTCTTGAGGAAGGCGTAGAATTCTTGGACTAACCCGGGGTATATCACCACATCAAGGGAGCAAAGATACTCCCATCCTTGTCTTTGGATCCATTCCCAAATTCGAAATCCTTCTTGGTTGAAAAACTCCGAATGGATCCTTCTTCCGGTAGTAACCGGCCTCCCCGCAAATCTTGCAAGGAGCACTGAGGGGGAAGGAGGAGGAGGGACCTCCGCACGTGCCTCACGCGGTGGAGACACGGGAGAAGGCTCGGTAGGGCGCCTTTCCTCTTGTTGGACTCGGCTCACTCTTCCGGATCTTTTGGCTACGGCTCGTTTGGGACCCATTTCTCCAAGATCTTAAAGAAATCTACTGTTTGGAGGAGTCTAGTGGAGATTGGAGAGTGGGGACAAGGATTTTCGGAAGAAGACAAAGGGCAAACAGTGCCCTAGATGAGCTCTCGGGCCCCCTTTTAACAGTGGGGTCCCGACGTTGGGTCGACTCAAGAATTTTCTTGGGTCGACTCAACGTTGGGTCGACCCTTGTTCTGGGTTGGGTCGACCCAAGTGCAGAACTTGGTTTTCTCTCCCTTTTTGCTTCTAAAAAGTTTTCCTCGCTTTTAATCCTTATAAGCTCCTTATGGGACATTGATACATGAGTAAGAAATTTATAGACAACAAATTTGACTCATGTTTCATGGGATTTTTGAAGTTAGAAGAATGTATCATGAGACTACTAACTTCCTTTCATATTCATTCAATAAAAGGATCACATATACCTAATTCCCTTCTGAGCATACAGAATCTATCTTCACTCAGTGGTTTTGTGAATATATCGGCCAATTGTTTTTCCGTGCATATATGCTCAATGCATACATTTCCATTTTGCACATGATCCCTAATGAAATGGTACCTTATTTCTATGTGTTTGGCCTTAGAGTGCTGAACTGGATTTTTAGTGAGATTGATAGCACTCGTATTGTCACACTTAATAGGAATATTTTCTAGTTTAACACCATAGTCCTCTAGTTGTTGCTTGAGCCATAATACTTGAGCACAACAGCTACCAGCAGCTATGTATTCAGCTTCGGCTGTGGATAGTGCTACTGAATTCTGCTTTTTACTAAACCATGATACTAAATTGTTTCCTAAGAATTGGCATGTGCCACTTGTGCTCTTTCTATCTAATTTGCATCCGGCAAAATCTGCATCTGAGTATGCGAGCAAATCTAGACATGAGTCTCTCGAGTACCATAATCCAATGGTGGTGGTTCCTCTTAAATATCTAAGGATCCTCTTAACTGCACTTAAATGTGACTCCTTAGGATCCGATTGATATCTAGCACATATCCCTACACTAAATACAATGTCGGGTCTACTAGCCGTAAGATAGAGCAAGGATCCAATTAGTCCTCTATAGAGCTTAATATCTACACTTTTCCCTTTTTCATCCTTGTCTAGCTTATTAGTGGGATTCATTGGAGTGCCAATTCCCTTATGATTTTCATTACCAAACTTCTTCAGTATTTCCCTTGTATACTTAGTTTGATGAATGAAAATACCTTCTTTGGTTTGTTTGATTTGTAATCCTAAAAAGAAGCTTAATTCTCCCATCAAACTCATCTCAAATTCTCCATGCATTAAATCAGCAAATTCTTTGCATAGAGTATCGTTAGTGGCACCAAAGATTATGTCATCTACATATATTTGTACCACTAGTAGATTTTTGTCCATTCTTTTGAGAAATAGAGTTTTATCTACATTTCCTCTACAAAAATCATTTTCAAGCAGAAATTTACTTAGTCGATCATACCAAGCCCTAGGTGCTTGCTTTAATCCATATAATGCCT
>JAILAS010000091.1 GCA_024681495.1 Eubacterium sp.
ACCATGGAGATGCTCGGTTCCGCTAAGTCCGTTAAGGTTAAGAAGGACGACACCGTTATCGTGGACGGCGCAGGCGATAAGATGAACATCGATGCCAGAATCGCTCAGATTCGCAATCAGATCGAGGAGACTACCTCTGAGTTCGACAAGGAGAAGCTTCAGGAGCGTCTCGCTAAGCTTGCCGGCGGCGTAGCAGTTATCCGGGTTGGTGCCGCAACGGAAGTAGAGATGAAGGAAGCCAAGCTTCGCATGGAGGATGCTCTTAACGCTACCCGCGCAGCCGTTGAGGAGGGTATCATCGCAGGCGGTGGTTCCGCATACATCCACTGCTGCAAGGAAGTGGCAGCGCTCGCTGACACTCTCGAGGGCGACGAGAAGACCGGCGCCAACGTTATCCTCAAGGCTCTGGAGGCACCCCTGTTCAACATCGCTTCCAACGCAGGTCTCGAGGGTGCGGTTATCGTAAACAAGGTTAAGGAGTCCAAGGTAGGCGAAGGCTTCGACGCATACAACGAAGAGTATGTCGACATGGTTAAGGCCGGTATCCTCGATCCCGTCAAGGTTACCCGCAGCGCTCTTCAGAACGCTACCAGCATCGCAGCTACCGTTCTTACCACCGAGTCCGTAGTGGCCGACATCAAGGAAGACGTTCCCGCAATGCCCGCAGGCGCAGGCATGGGCGGCGGAATGATGTAGTAAACGCTGTGCGTACATAAATACATTGACAATAATCAGTCAGGTACATATAATAGATAGCAGGCTATATAGCCTGCTATCTTTTTGCGAGCCGATATAAGAAAGGATTTGAGATGAACAGGTGTAAACTGAAATTTCCGCCCAAAGACGAGCTGGGATTTTGGATTAAGACCATATCGATTACTATCGAACAGGAGAGGAACAGATGGCTGTCGGAGTACGACATCACCAGCTCCCAGTTCGAGGTTATGATCTTCCTGCACTGCAACAGGGACGAGGAGCTTTCGCAGGTGGACATCGAGAATGGACTCGGAAGGTCGAATCCCACCATATCGGGAATATTAAAACGCATGGAAAGCAAGGGACTCGTTGAGAGGCTCTGCTCCGAGAAGGACAGGCGCTTTAAGAAGATTGTTCTTTCGAAGAAGGGCATCGACTTCATTGTCCGCTCCGAGGAGAACAGGGAGCGCATGGAAGACCGGTTCCTCGAGAACTTCAGCGACGATGAGAGGGATGAACTCATCGCATATCTTAAGAGAGTCTACAACAATATGACAGAGGAGGCGGCAATTGATGGAAATGATTAAAAAACTGGGTGCTTCGATCCGCGAGTATAAGACGGCATCGATTCTGGCACCCCTCTTCGTCATCGGAGAGGTACTGATGGATGTCCTTATCCCGTACCTCATGAAGCTGATGATCGACTACGGATTTACCCCCGAGGATATGTCCGTGGTGATGAAGGTCGGCGCACTGATGCTCGTCTGCGCGATCATCGGCCTGGCCTGCGGAGTGCTGAGCGGAAGGTATGCGGCCATTGCCAGCGCCGGTCTGGCGCAGAACCTTCGACGCGACATGTACTATAACATACAGGAGTTTTCCTTCGAGAACATCGACAAGTTCTCGTCAGCATCCCTGGTCACCAGGCTTACGACGGACATAACCAACGTCCAGAATGCCTATCAGATGATTATCCGAATGCTGATAAGGGCGCCGATAATGCTGGTGTTCTCTATGATTATGGCGTTCATCATAAATGCGAAGCTTTCGCTGGTGTTCGTTTTGGCGATTCCTGTTCTGGGCCTCTTCCTCTGGTTCCTTATGACCAGGGCGCACAAGTACTTCAAGGCGCTGTTTAAGGTTTACGACCGCATGAACACCGTGGTTCAGGAGAACCTCATCGGTATCCGTACAGTAAAGGCGTACATCCGCGAGGAGCTCGAGAACGAGAAGTTCAAGGAGACCTCCGAGGGACTCAGGTACAACTCCATGGAGGCTGAGAAACTCCTGGTCCTCACCAACCCCGTCATGTTCGCAATGGTGTACTTCTGCACCATAGTGGTCTCCCTCATAGGAGCCAACATGATCGTGGTCGAGACCATGACGACCGGAGACCTCATGAGCCTTCTGACCTACACCATTCAGATTCTCACCAGCCTCATGGTGGTTTCGATGGTGGTCGTTCAGTGCGTAATGGCTAAGGCTTCCGGAGACCGTATCGTGGAGGTGCTCGACGAGAAGAGAGTGCTTACCAACTGTGAGAATCCCGTCTATGACGTAAAGGACGGCTCCATCGAGTTCGACCATGTGTCGTTCGGTTACGGCAACGGCAAGAATATACTCGAGGACGTAAATCTTAAGATTCCCTCCGGATCGGTGGTGGGAGTCCTCGGAGGAACAGGCAGCTCCAAGTCATCGCTCATCCAGCTCATTCCCAGGCTCTACGACGCCAAGGAGGGCAGCGTAAAGGTGGGAGGAGTAGACGTCAGGGACTACGACATCGAGACGCTCCGCTCCAGGGTGGCCATGGTACTGCAGAAGAATGAGCTCTTCTCCGGAACCATCGCATCGAACCTCAGGTGGGGTAATCCCGACGCTACCGAGGAGGACTTCCGCAGGGTGTGCGACATCGCGCAGGCGACCGAGTACATCGAGTCCAAGCCCGAGGGCTTCGAGACCAGGATAGAGCAGGGCGGACGAAACGTATCCGGCGGCCAGAAGCAGAGGCTCTGCATTGCCAGGGCACTGCTTAAGGATCCCAGGATCCTCATCCTCGACGACTCCACCAGCGCCGTGGATATGGTAACAGAGGCGGCCATCAGGAAGGGCTTCAGGGAATACATCCCGGAGGTCACGAAGATAATCGTCTCCCAGAGGGTGGCTTCCGTGGAGGACGCGGACATCATCATCGTAATGGACGAAGGAAAGGTGGCTGCTTTGGGCAGGCATGCCGAGCTCTTAGAGAGCAGCCCCATCTACAGAGAAGTATATGAATCACAGATGAAGGGAGGTGAGGCAGATGAGTGAAGCACAGGAGACAAAAGATGAATTCGCCCGATTCGAACGGGAGCGTGCACAGCGCAGAAAGGGCCCCGGCCCCGGACCTGTGTTCTACAGCGGAGAGAAGCCGAACTACGGCAAGACCACGGGACGCCTTCTTTCCTACATAAGAAAGGGAGGATACCTCCCCCACATGATAGTGGTGTTTATCTGCCTTATTGTCGCCTCGCTGGGATCCGTTGCCGGAACCTACCTTTTGAGGTATCTGATAGACGACTACATCACGCCGTTCATAGGCATGGATAACCCCGATATGTCCTATCTCTACACGATAATAGGCATGATGATCGTTGCCTATGCCTGCCACGCGATAGGAACCTGGACCTATAACAGGCTCATGGTCTCCGTTTGCCAGGGCGTGCTCAAGAAGATAAGGGACGACATGTTCGTACACATGGAGAAGCTCCCCCTGAGCTACTTCGACTCCAAGTCCAAGGGCGACCTCATGAGCCGCTACACGAACGACGCGGATACGCTCCGTCAGTTCCTTAGCATGGGCATGACGCAGATTGTTTCCGCGCTCATCACCTCGGTGTCCATCGTGGTTTCGATGCTCACCCTGAGCTGGCACCTCACGCTCCTGGTGTTCGCTCTGCTTTGCCTGATATTGTTCGTGAGTAAGATAGTGGTTTCCAAAAGCGCCGTTTACTTCGGCAAGCAGCAGGCGTCCCTCGGCAAGGTCAACGGCTACGTCGAGGAGATGATAACGGGTCAGAAGGTAATCAAGGTGTTCTGCCGCGAGCAGACCGGCAAGGACGAGTTCGACGAGATGAACGACGAGCTCTTCGAAAACGCCAGCCGCGCGAACATCCTCGTAAACATCCTCATGCCGATAATGGCCCAGATGGGAAACCTTTCCTATCTGGTGGTGGCCATTGTGGGCGCGGTGCTCGCCGTGAGCGGACTCGCCCCCATAACCCTCGGCATACTGGCGTCCTTCCTCACGTTCACGAAGAACCTCATTATGCCCATCACCATGGTCTCCCAGCAGCTTAACTCCGTCGTAATGGCCCTGGCCGGCGCCGAGAGAATATTCAAGCTCATGGACGAGGAGCCCGAGGTGGACGAGGGCACGGTTACTCTCGTTAACGCGAAGGTGGCCGGAGACGGCACCATCACTGAGACCTCCGAGCGCACCGAGGAGTGGGCGTGGAAGAAGGTCGATGAGGACGGCAGCGTACAGTACAGGAAGCTCGAGGGCGACGTGAGGTTTAACGACGTCGACTTCGCATACGTGGAGGGCAAGCCCGTGCTCGAGGGCATGGAGCTCTTCGCCAAGCCCGGCCAGAAGATCGCTTTCGTGGGGCATACCGGCGCGGGCAAGACGACCATAACCAACCTCATAAACAGGTTCTACGACGTTACGTCCGGAGAGATCCTCTACGACGGAATAAACGTGAACCACATCCGCAAGCAGGATCTGCGCCACTCGCTGGGCATCGTGCTTCAGGACACGCACCTGTTCAGCGGCACCATCAGGGAAAACATCCGCTACGGAAGGCTCGACGCCACGGACGAGGAGGTCGTTGAGGCGGCCAGACTCTCCAACGCGCACTACTTCATAGAGCACCTCAAGGACGGGTACGACACCGTTATCGACAACGACGGCGGCAACCTCTCGCAGGGTCAGTGCCAGCTCCTCGCCATTGCGAGGGCGGCGATAGCCGATCCCCCCGTTCTCATCCTCGACGAGGCGACCAGCTCCATCGATACCAGGACGGAGAAGGTAATCTCCGAGGGAATGGACAAGCTCATGGAGGGTCGCACCGTGTTCGTCATCGCGCACAGGCTTTCTACTGTCCGAAACGCGAACGTAATCCTCGTACTCGACAACGGCAAGGTGGTCGAGCGCGGAGATCACGACGAGCTCATCGCCCAGAGGGGCATGTACTACAACCTCTACACCGGAGCCACCGAGCTCGGGTAGGAGAACATACTGAAGGCTTTTCGGGAGGGGGGAGTCCCCTTTCGCCCGACAATCCGGGGGCCGTCGCTTTGGCGGCGGTCCCTTTTTGTGCTCCGTGGGGAACGTATCATCCGGCGTTTAAGACATGCTGTTTTGGCATGGTCGATATGCCCTCATCAATCCGTCGGGTTCTTTAAATTTTGTGCAATTGTTTTTGCCTGTTTTATTGTAAATGAAGTTCATTTGTGATAAAATTTTAGACGCAAAAAATGTCAGTTTCGGGAAAAAGAGTATCCATTCACTCTTTTTTTTTGCAATCGGGAAAGGTTTTTCATGAACGCATTTCTTATCTTAGAAGACGGAACAGTCTATGAGGGAAGGCACATTGGCTTCCAAAAAGAAGTAATCAGTGAGATAGTTTTCAACACATCCATGACAGGTTATCAGGAGGTTTTGACCGACCCGTCCTACGCAGGACAGGCCGTGGTCATGACGTACCCGCTCATCGGAAATTACGGCGTGAACGGTGAGGACATGGAGTCGGCAAAGGCGTGGCCCGACGGCTACGTGGTCCGCGAGCTCTCGCGAAACTACTCGAACTTCCGCGCCGAAGGGTCCATCGAGGACTTCCTCATAGAGAACGAGATTCCCGGAGTCTGTGGAATCGACACCAGGGCGCTCACCAAGCGCCTGCGCGACAAGGGAACGATGAACGGCATGATTACCACTCAGATGCCCGCCGACATGGATGAGGCGCTTTCCCGCATAAAGGCATACACCACAGGAGACGTGGTGAGTAAAGTCACCTGCTCCGAAAAGAGGGTGGTTCCTCCCGCGGAGGGCACACAGGGCCTCCCCGGATACGGTAAAAAAGTGGCTCTCCTGGATCTGGGAGAGAAGAGGAATATAACGAGGTGCCTTACGGCGCTGGGATGCGAGGTTACCGAGTGGCCCGCGGGAACCGGGGCTCAGGATATACTGGGAAGCTCGCCCGACGGCATCATGCTCTCGAACGGTCCCGGAGACCCGAAGGAGTGCACATCCATCATAGAGGAGATTCGAAAGCTCTACGAGTCGGACGTGCCCATATTCGCCATCTGCCTGGGGCATCAGCTCATGGCTCTGGCGGCAGGCGCTGACACCCATAAAATGAAATACGGCCACAGGGGCGGCAATCACCCCGTGAAGGACCTCATAAGCGGAAAGGTATACATCTCGTCCCAGAATCACGGATACGTGGTGGACACGGACAACCTGGACGAAAACGTGGCGGTCCCCGCATTCGTAAACGTAAACGACGGCACCAACGAGGGCCTGCGTTATGTAAACCGCAAGATATTCACGGTCCAGTTCCATCCGGAGGCCTCGCCCGGCCCCAGGGATGCGGGAGACCTGTTCGATAAGTTTATTGGTATGATGAGCGAGGATTAATAATGCCCAGAAATAGCGCGATTAAGAAAGTAATGGTTATAGGGTCCGGCCCTATTGTAATCGGTCAGGCGGCGGAGTTCGACTACGCCGGCACACAGGCCTGCAGATCCCTGAAGGAAGAGGGAGTCGAGGTAGTTCTCGTAAACTCGAATCCCGCCACCATCATGACGGACAAGGACATTGCCGACGAGGTCTACATTGAGCCCCTTACCATAGAGGTCCTTGAGAGGATTATTGCCAAGGAGAAGCCCGACTCGCTCCTTCCCACGCTGGGAGGACAGGCTGGACTTAACCTGGGAATGGAGCTCTTTGAGAGCGGCATCCTCGACAAGTACGGCGTTTCCCTCATTGGAACCTCCGCACAGACCATTAAGAAGGCCGAGGACCGCCAGGAGTTCAAGGACACCATGGAGAAAATCGGAGAGCCCGTGGCCGCGTCCATCGTGGTTCACGACGTCCAGTCCGGCGTGGAGTTCGCCAATAAGATCGGCTATCCGATTGTGCTTCGTCCCGCGTACACGCTCGGCGGATCGGGCGGCGGCATAGCGGCTAACGAGACCGAGCTCCGTTCGATTCTGGCCAACGGACTCCGTCTTTCCCGAGTGGGAGAGGTGCTCGTGGAGCGCTGTATCTCCGGCTGGAAGGAGATTGAGTACGAGGTTATGCGAGACGCGAATGGCACCTGTATAACCGTCTGCAACATGGAGAACATCGACCCCGTCGGAGTCCACACCGGAGACTCTATAGTGGTCGCTCCCTCGCAGACACTCGGAGACAAGGAGTATCAGATGCTCCGCTCCTCAGCGCTCAACATCATCAACGAGCTCAACATCACCGGAGGGTGTAACGTACAGTACGCCCTGCATCCGGATACATTCGAATACTGCGTAATCGAGGTTAACCCGAGAGTGTCGAGGTCGTCCGCATTGGCGTCCAAGGCGACGGGCTACCCCATAGCGAAAGTTACCGCGAAGATAGCGCTGGGATATAATCTCGACGAGATTCCCAACGCCATCACTGAGAAGACGTTCGCGTCATTTGAGCCCATGCTCGATTACTGTGTGGTTAAGATTCCCAGGCTTCCCTTCGATAAGTTCATCACAGCGAAGCGAGTTCTTACCACCCAGATGAAGGCCACGGGAGAGGTCATGAGTATCTGCACGAACTTCGAGGGAGCCCTCATGAAGGCGCTTCGCTCGCTCGAGCAGCACGTGGACTCGCTCATGTCCTATGACTTCACCGACCTTTCGGACGACGAGCTCATGGCTCAGCTTGGCGTGGTCGATGACAGGCGAATCTTCGTTATTGCAGAGGCGCTTCGCCGCGGGGTGAGCTATGACGACATCTTCGACCTCACGAAGGTCGACAGATGGTTCATCGATAAGATTGCCATCCTGACGGAGATGGAGAAGTCCCTTAAGGAAGGTCCGCTCACCGTGGAGCTTTTGAAAGAGGCCAAGCGCATCGAGTTCCCCGACAATGTGATTGCGCAGCTCACCGGCCGGACCGAGGAGGAGATTAAGAAGCTCCGCTACGAGAACGGCATCACGGCCGCGTTTAAGATGGTGGATACCTGCGCCGCCGAGTTCGACGCAGCTACGCCCTACTATTATTCCTGCTTCGACGGGGAGAATGAGGCCGCTCAGACGCACCCCGAGAAGAAGGTGCTGGTGCTCGGCTCCGGTCCTATCCGCATCGGACAGGGTATAGAGTTCGACTATTGCTCCGTTCATTCCACCTGGGCTTTTGCCGAGGAGGGATACGAGACCATAATCATAAACAACAACCCGGAGACCGTTTCCACGGACTTCGATATCGCCGATAAGCTCTACTTCGAGCCGCTCACTCCCGAGGACGTTGAGAACGTCGTGAACGTGGAGAAGCCCGACGGCGCTGTGGTTCAGTTCGGTGGACAGACCGCCATCAAGCTCACCGAGAGCCTCATGAAGATGGGCGTGCCCATCCTCGGAACGAAGGCCGAGGACGTTGATGCGGCTGAGGACAGGGAACTCTTCGATAAGATTCTCGAGGAGACCGGCATTCCCAGGGCCGCAGGCGGAACGGTTTACACCGCCGAGGAGGCGAAGGAAGTGGCCAACCGCCTCGGATATCCCGTGCTGGTTCGCCCCTCGTACGTGTTGGGCGGACAGGGCATGCAGATTGCCATCTCCGACGACGACATCGAGGAGTTCATGGCGGTTATCAATCGCTACGCGCAGGATCACCCGATTCTGGTGGATAAGTATCTCATGGGCAAGGAGATTGAGGTCGACGCCGTCTGCGACGGAGAGGATATCCTCATCCCCGGTATCATGGAGCATATAGAGCGCACGGGCGTGCATTCGGGAGACTCGATTTCGGTCTATCCCGCGCCCTCCATCACTCCCGAGATAAGGGACATGCTGGTGGATTACACATGGAAGCTCGCCAAGGCCCTCCACGTGGTCGGCCTCATAAACATCCAGTTCATCGTGATGGACGGACAGGTCTATGTAATAGAGGTTAACCCCAGGTCTTCGCGTACTGTGCCCTACATCAGTAAAGTTACGGGCATTCCTATTGTAAAATTGGCGACCAAGGTTATAATAGGAAATACGATAAAGGGACTGGGCTACGAGCCCGGGCTGGCGCCCAAGTGCGACCACATCGCCATTAAGATGCCCGTCTTCTCGTTCGAGAAGCTGCGCGGAGCGGAGATAAGCCTGGGACCCGAGATGAAGTCCACCGGCGAGGCGCTCGGCATCTCCAAGGATTTCGATTCGGCGCTCTATAAGGCGTTCCTCGGTGCGGGCATCAATCTGCCAAAACATAAGCAGATGATTATCACCGTAAACGATAAGGACAAGGGCGAGGTGATTGGCGTGGCCAGGCGCTTCGAGGCCTTAGGATATAAGATTTACGCCACCAGGTCCACCGCTAAGGTGCTCCAGGAGAACGGCGTTAATGCACTCAGAGTTAACAAGATATCGCAGGAGTCGCCGAACGTAATGGACCTGATTCTGGGCCATAAGATCGACCTGGTCATCGACACGCCTACCCACGGCAGGGATAAGTCCAGGGACGGATTCCTCATCAGAAGATATTCCATCGAGACGGGCATACACTGCCTTACCAGTCTCGATACAGCCAACGCGCTCGCCAGGAGTTTGGAGAGCGCCCATAAGGAGTTGGACGTTATAGATGTAGCGGAACTGTAGACGGCTTCGGCCGGGCGGATTGTGCCCGGTTAATATGAGTCCGGATTGGGGGTTTTGCAATGGAAGAGAAAGATCAGATCCTGGAGGAGTTAAACGACCTTCTGGAACAAAAAAAATATAAGATCCTTGCAGCCCAGCTTCAGGAGTTGAACGAGTTCGACATCGCTGCATATCTGGACGAGCTTACACCCGAGCAGGTGCTGGTTCTTTTTCGCATGCTTCCGAAGGACCTTTCCGCAGACGTTTTCTCGGAGATGGGAATCGATAACCAGACCCGTATCGTAGAGAGCATATCCGCCGCGGAGCTAAACGACATCGTCGAGAATCTGGCTATGGACGACGCCGTAGACATGATCGAGGAGCTCCCCGCGAACCTCGTCAAGAAGGTTCTGCAGTCCGCCACGGCGGACACCCGCAAGATTATAAATCAGTACCTTAAGTATCCTGATAACTCCGCCGGTTCTATAATGACCGCAGAGTACATCGCATTGAAAAAGTGGATGAGCGTGCCCCAGGCGCTGAAGTACATCAGGGAGCACGCGGTCGATTCCGAGACCATCTACACCTGTTACGTGACGAACTATCAGCGCGAGCTCGAGGGCGTGGTTACGCTGAAGGACCTGGTTATTAGCGATCCCGACAAGGGCCTCGAGGAGCTTATGGACGACAATGTCATTAGCGCCTACACCATGGAGGACCAGGAGATGGTCGCCCAGACCTTTAACAAATACGACCTTCTGGCGCTTCCCGTGGTCGACCTCGAAAACAGGGTGGTCGGCATTATCACCGTCGACGATATGGTGGACGTAATGGAGCAGGAGGCCACAGAGGATATCGAGAAGATGGCCGCTCTTTCTCCCTCGGAGAAACCGTATCTTTCCACCAGCGTGTTTACGCTCGCCAAGAACAGGATATTCTGGCTGCTTTTCCTCATGATTAGCTCCATGCTGACGGGACACCTCCTCACTAAATACGAGGACGCATTCGCCGTTGTACCCCTCCTTGTCACTTTTATTCCCATGATGACGGGTACCGGAGGAAACGCCGGATCGCAGTCCGCCACACTGGTTATCCGTGGTATGACCGTCGGTGACATTAAGACGGGGGATTTCCTGAAGGTATGGTGGAAGGAGATTCGCGTGGCATTCCTCTGCGGAGTGGTGCTCGCGGGAGTAAACTTCATAAGGCTTTCCCTCCAGTATCCGGGGAAGACTATGATAATTCTCACCGTCGTGCTCAGCATGTTCGGCACCATAATAATTGCGAAGTCGATCGGCTGCCTTTTGCCCATCGTTGCGAAGCTCATTCACGTCGATCCGGCGATTATGGCATCCCCGCTGATTTCCACAATCGTCGACTGCCTGAGTCTCTTGCTCTACTTCCAGGTTGCGTGCGTGCTCATAGGGCTCTGAGTGGGTTTTAGGCACTTTACAAAGACGCGGAAACGCGTTAAAATATTTTGGTTAAATAACATACGTAAAACGTTGATGAGGAAAGTAGACCGGGAAACGTGTTAAGAGAGCGGCAGGCGCTGGGATTGCCGTCACGGGAACCCTTCGAAGACCACCTCGGAGTGACTTTAATACAGTCCGGAAGGCACCGTTATATGCTTGAATCAAGTGGCCGCCACAGGCGGTAACATGGGTGGAACCGCGGTATATTATCGTCCCATGCGCGACAGATGCGCATGGGATTTTTTATTTGAAATCTTATGTGCAGGTTCATTAGGTGGAAGCGAAGCTAAGGAGATCTTCGCTTACGAAAGAAAGGATGATGGAAATGAAAATCACACTTAAGGACGGAAGCATTAAGGAATATTCCTCGGCTATGAGCGTGCACGACATAGCTAAGGACATCAGCGAGGGACTCGGGCGCATGACGGCCGCCGGCAGGGTGAACGGCGAGCTCGTTGATCTGCGTACAGTTATCGACGAGGACTGTGAGCTCGAGATCGTTACGCTGAACGACGATGATGCGCTCTCCGTAATCCGCCATACCTGCTCGCACGTGCTCGCCGAGGCGGTTAAGCGCGTAAGGCCCGATGCCAAGTGCGCCATCGGTCCCTCCATTGACACGGGATTCTATTATGACTTCGATACCGAGCCGTTCTCCCGCGAGGATCTCGATGAGCTCGAGAAGGAGATGAAGAAGATTATTAAGGCCGGCGCGTCTCTCGAGAGGTACACGCTTCCCCGCGACAAGGCCATTGAATTCATGAAGGAGAAGGACGAGCCCTATAAGGTTGAGCTTATTGAAGACCTTCCCGAGGATGCGGAGATTTCATTCTACAGCCAGGGCGACGGGTTCACGGATCTTTGCGCAGGCCCCCATCTCATAAGGACCAAGGACATAAAGGCGTTTAAGCTCATTTCCTCCTCCGGCGCATACTGGAGAGGCTCAGAGAAGAACCCCATGCTCCAGCGTATCTACGGCACGGCTTTTAATAAGAAGGACGACCTCAACGCATACCTCGAGCACCTCGAGGACATTAAGAAGCGCGACCACAATAAGCTCGGCCGCGAGATGGAGCTGTTTACCACCGTCGACGTGATTGGTCAGGGCCTTCCGCTCATAATGCCCAAGGGAGTCCGCGTCATCCAGCGCATGCAGAGATGGATCGAGGATCTCGAGGACAAGGAGTGGGGCTACATGCGTACCAAGACCCCGCTCATGGCGAAGAACGATCTCTACAAGATGTCGGGACACTGGGATCATTATAAGGAAGGAATGTTCGTCCTTGGAGACGAGGAGAATGACAACGAGGTTCTCGCCCTTCGTCCCATGACCTGCCCGTTCCAGTACTTCGTATATAAGAATTCGCAGAAGTCCTACAGGGACATGCCCTGCAGGTATTCGGAGACTTCCACGCTCTTCAGGAACGAGGACTCCGGAGAGATGCACGGACTGACCCGCGTGCGCCAGTTCACCATCTCCGAGGGACATCTCATCGTGCGCCCCGACCAGATGGTAGAGGAGTTCAAGGGATGCCTGGCTCTCGCCAAGCACTGCCTCGAGACACTGGGCGTGGAGGAGGACGTTACCTACCATCTCTCCAAGTGGGATCCCGAGAATACCGAGAAGTACATAGGCGACGCAGAGGTGTGGAACCGCACTGAGGGACATATCAGGGACATTCTGAACGAGCTGAACATCCCCTTCGTAGAGGACGTTGGAGAGGCCGCGTTCTACGGACCCAAGGTTGACATAAATGCGAAGAACGTATACGGCAAGGAAGATACGATGATCACCATCCAGTGGGATGAGCTCAATGCCGAGAATTTCGACATGTACTACATCGACGAGAAGGGTGATAAGGTTCGTCCCTTCATCATCCACAGGACATCTATGGGCTGCTATGAGAGGACTCTGGCATGGCTCATCGAGAAGTACGCCGGACTCCTTCCCACGTGGCTTTGCCCCGAGCAGGTCAGGGTGCTTCCCATATCCGAGAAGTACATCGACTACGCCAACGAGGTGGCAGCCGAAATCAGGAAGCACGACGTTTACGTGGAAGTAGATAACCGCGGCGAGAAGCTCGGATATAAGATCCGCTCCGCCAGAACGGAGAGAGTTCCCTACATGCTCGTGGTAGGCGAGAAGGAGGCAGCCGATAAGACCGTCTCCGTAAGAAGCCGCTACATGGGCGACGAGGGTACTAAGCCCCTCGGCGAGTTCATCGACGCCCTCGTTCATGAGATCGACACCAAGGAGATTCGTAAGATCGAGAGAGAGGACGACTAATAACAGTCATTTTTCGAAATTGAAAAAATATTTTAAACAATTCGGGCCCGATAGTGTATCGGGTCCGTCTTTTTATGCTATAATTAATTTCGTGTTAGGTCCTCGGTCGAACGTATGGAGAGTGCGTCCGACGCTTTAGGTGTGCGTGGGGGCAGCCTTATAGTGTGAGGCCGGGGTTAGTTTTACCAAGGTACAGTAAAGGGGGTACTAAAATGAAGAACAAGTTATTGGCTGTTATGTTGGCCGCGTCTATGTCGGCTACGCTGTTTTCTGCGGCGGTTCCTGTGGATGTTTATGCAGCGCCTTCGGGCTCGTCCCAGGGTGGCACGGTAAACACCACAGGCCTGGTGGATGTTTCATCCAATGTGGCCACGGTGGATAGTTCCGTGGTCCTGGCAAGCGGAGTCCTAACTACGGCCGATAGTTCTGTCACCATATCCGGCTGGGATTTCACCAGTGGCGATTACGCTACCACGGCCGTCTCTGCGCTCGATTCCGACGTTACCATTAAAGACAGCTCGATTACCATGAATGTTGACGAGGAGGTTACGGACTCGTCCACCTTTGGCGTGGGAGCGATAGTCGGCT
Source organism: Eubacterium sp. (assembly GCA_024681495.1). Lineage (GTDB taxonomy): Bacteria > Bacillota > Clostridia > Lachnospirales > Lachnospiraceae > RUG14243. Next base: position 13,900 of record JAILAS010000091.1, read on the forward strand.
CCGGAACGCTTAAGATAAAGGATTCGGACATCACCGTTAACGGTGCCGGACGCTACACCATTCACGCTTATGACAGCGCCACCATGGTGGTAAACAGCTCGTCCATCATCGCCGGAGGAGACCTCGGCGCCAACGGTAACACCTCGTCAGTCAGGGAGCCCGGTTCCAATAACGGTCTCTACGTTTGCGGCGTTTCCAGGTCGAACATGTCTGAGGGAAGCAGCGCCACGTTCTATTACAATTCTCTTTGCGTTGCAGAGGGCTGGGCGGCTCTTTCCACCGACTCTGCGAATAACGGATTTGAGTTCGTAGGCTATAACACCGAGGCCGTGGCTCAGCACGGAGGATACGGCATCTACGCCGATTCGTCCTGCGACGACTACCTCTACGGCGTGGACTTCTGCGCGGCAGAGATCGGCGCCATTATCTCCAACAACGGCTCCATTACGGTTGACAATACGGACGCGGCAAAGACCGCTTCGACCGGAAACGGAGTTGCTGTTTTGAGCAATCTGGACGGAGAAGAGGTTTCCTCCAATGAGGATTCCGTTATCATGGCGGGCAGAAACGGCGTTATGCTTCACCAGCCCGGTTCCACCAACAGCATTGGCGTCCTGAGCCTTTCCAACACGGAGATTATCACGAACAACGCCATCAATTCCGACACCGGATATTCCTACACATCTTCCGTCAATGGAAAAACCTACGACGTTAAAGAGGGCAGGGACTATACAGAGAAATATTCCGCAGCAGTTGGTGCGTACATTGATTTCGTAAAGGGCGCAGGCATCCTTGTTAAGTCGTCCAATGTGGATATCGATCTCGACGATGTAACTTTCGATTCCTATTCGAACGTAGCGATTATGACGGTGCTTAACTCCGATACCAGCAACAATTACCTTTCTGAAGGAAATACTTCAAACACGATTGAAGTTGACATAAAAAATTCAACCATCGATGGAGATTTCGACCTGTACGATTATCAGAGAGTAACGAACGTGACTGTAAGCGGCTCTACGCTCA
>JAILAS010000120.1 GCA_024681495.1 Eubacterium sp.
GCTCTTAACCTTTACGCCCACTCCCTCCTCGTCGAAGGAAAGCGCCTGGACGACATCTTCCTTTCCAACGGCGGCAGGGCTGACAGCTACTACGAGCGCAGGAGAAATCACGTAAAGATTGCTCTTCTCGAGTGCCACGAGAGCTTCGACCAGTGCTTCTGCGTCTCCATGGGTTCGGCGGTGGCCGAAGACTACGACCTGGCGCTTTCCTTCGACGAGGAGGGAGTGGGCGTAAAGGTTAAGAGCGCAGAGTTTATGCCTTACCTTAAGGACTATAACAAGTCGGCGTATGAGCCCTCGTTCATTACCGAAAACGACAGAAAGGTCACGCTCCCCTCGATAAACAGCAAAGACGAGCTCAAGACGGCTTCCACGCTCGAGTTCTGGAAGAAGTATGACGACCAGTGCATCTCCTGTGGAGGGTGCAATACGGTCTGCCCGACGTGTTCGTGCTTCGATACCGTGGACATCAGGTACGACGAGACCTCTACGGACGGAGAGAGAAGGCGCGTGTGGTCATCGTGCATGCTCGACACATTTACTATGACTGCGGGTGGCGCCAGGGCCAGAAAGAGCCCGGCCGCCAATATGCGTTTTAAGACACTTCATAAGACATATGACTTCCAAAAGCGCTTCGAAACGGATTATAATATGTGCGTAGGATGCGGACGCTGCATCGTGAGGTGCCCTAAGGATATAGACTTCTCCGACACAGTAAACGGCTTTGCGAAGGCTCTTGAAGAAGCGAAGGGAGGTGCCTCATGAGCAACATAATGATTCCGCAGCCTCACAGGATCTTAAAGATTCTAAAAGAAACAAAGGCTGAATATACATTCAGGGTGGAGTTCGACGGTGCCACTAAGCACGGACAGTTCTTCCAGCTCTCCATACCCAAGGTGGGAGAGGCTCCCATCTCCGTCAGCGGAAAGGGCGACGGATACGTGGAGTTTACCATAAGGAAGATCGGCCGTCTTACCGAGGGCATCTTCGGGCTTAAGGAGGGCGATGTGCTCTTCATGAGGGGACCGTACGGAAACTCCTTCCCGATAGATAAGCTCGAGGGCAAGAACCTCGTGTTCATCTGCGGCGGCACCGGAATGGCGCCCATAAAGACCACCATCAACTATTTCTACGACAATCCGGATAAGTACAAGGATGTCTATATAATCGCAGGATTCAAGGACATTGACGCCGTGCTCTTTACTGACGAGCTGAAGAAGTTCTCGGAGCGCTTCCACACCACGTGGTGCCTCGACGACAGTGAGGAGCCGGGATTTAACAAGGGACTGGTGACCAAGTTTATCCCCGATGTGCCCTTTAAGGATTTCGACGATGTGGCGGTCGTTATTGTGGGTCCGCCGCCCATGATGAAGTTCTCGGCGGCTGAGTGCCTGAATCAGGGAGTCGCCGAGGAGGATATCTGGGTCTCCTACGAGCGAAAGATGTCGTGCGCCGTCGGCAAGTGCGGCCACTGCAAGATAAACGAGACATACGTCTGCCTCGAGGGGCCGGTGTTTAACTACTCGTTTGCCAAGGATTTAATGGATTAAGAGGTATGCCGGGTTTTGATTCATGGTAGTCAGAGCCCGGCGGCCTTATGTTGGATTTACAGTTTGGATATGAGAGATGGATTTGGAAGGAAAATTGAATACCTTAGGATCTCCGTGACAGACAGGTGCAATCTGCGATGCAGGTACTGCATGCCTGAGGACGGCGTGGAGCTTCTGCCGCACGAGATGATTCTAAATTTCGATGAGATCGAGCGCGTCTGTCGAATCATGGCGCACATGGGTATTAACAAGATCAAGCTGACCGGTGGAGAGCCGCTGGTGCGCAGGGGGTTAAGCGACCTCGTTCGTAACCTGAAGTCCATAGACGGAATAGACTCGGTCACCCTGACCACGAACGGACTTCTCCTTTCGACATACATGGAGTCGCTGGTCGACAGTGGGATAGATTCGGTTAACATAAGTCTGGACACACTCGATCCGTTTGTCTTCAGGCGAATTGCCGGCGTAGACGGCATAGAAGACGTGAAACGCGGAATTCATGAGGCGCTTAAGTATCCCGGGATTGACGTTAAGATTAACTGCGTTCCGATGGAAATGTCCGGGCAGAACCCATGGGAAGTGGCGGGGCTCGCCGCGGATTACCCGATTTTCGTCAGGTTCATCGAGATGATGCCTGTCGGGCTGGGTAAGAATTACCGTTGCATCGGAGAGGATGCCATCAGAGAGAAGCTGGAGGAGATTTACGGGGAGATGATTCCCGTGAGAAGGCGCATTGGAAACGGACCGTGCAGGTACTTCGATATCGAGGGGCTGAAGGGCAAGATAGGCTTTATCAGCGCCATGAGCCACGGCTTCTGCGATTCGTGCAACAGGATAAGGCTGACATCGGTGGGTTTCCTTAAGACGTGCCTTCAGTACGATAAGGGAGTAGACCTTAGGGCTCTCCTGAGGGGCGGCGCCACTGACGGGGAAATTCGCGGTGCGATAGAGGAGGCCGTTTTGCAAAAGCCGGCGTCGCACATGTTTCAAAGCGAATGTGCGGCCGACGGGGATTCTCCGGGCGACGGAACGGTCGATAAAAGTTCCCCGTACTCGAATTATGAGAACGGGCAGATGTGGAGAATCGGAGGTTGATATAATGTCGGGCGAAGTTCCCGCATAAACTTAAGATTAAAGGCGGATGATGAATCCGCCTTTTCAATCCCCCATGAGCAGGAGCTTTTCTG
>JAILAS010000142.1 GCA_024681495.1 Eubacterium sp.
TGTCGGGCGGAAGGCTGTCTATCACCTCGCCCCCGAGTGCAATGTGGCCGCCGTCGGCTTCTTCGAAGCCGGCAATAAGGCGAAGCAGGGTGCTCTTCCCACCTCCGGACGCGCCTAGCACGGTGACGAATTCGCCCGCTCCGACGGAAAGACTAAGGCCGTTTAACACGGACTTATCCCCGTAGCTCTTCTTAAGATTATCTATTTCCAAAAACATTTCATTCATGTGAAATCCACTCTCTCCTTACCATTCCGATAATTTTACTATTTATGCCGGATGCACGCAAGGAAGCCACAGCACAAACATTTTTAGATTTCTTGTAACTATGAACATTTCCCCCTTGACATCCGCGTGAAATGTGTATAAAATACAACATGCCGCACAAAACGGGCGGCGGATGTGCGTGTAGCTCAGCTGGATAGAGCGTCTGGCTACGGACCAGAAGGTCGGGAGTTCGAATCTTCTCACGCACGCTATACTATTATATAATGAGGACAGGGTTTGGCCCTGTCCTTATTTTTTTGGCCTAGCCCCCGCATCACATGTCACAGGAGGAAATGATCTTGATTCGCATCCCTTTAAACGATAAATGGAAATTCTCGGGGAATTTTTCCGATGAGATGATATCCCGCAGCTTTAACGACGCCTCTTTCGAGGACGTAAGGATCCCGCACACCGTGGCCGAAACTCCCTTCGACTACTTCGATGAGTCGGTCTACGCCGGTGTATCCTGCTACAGAAGGAGCATCCCCTATGACGAGAGCTTCGACGGCAAGCGCGTCTTCGTCCGATTCGATGCCGTAGCCCACGAGGCGGAAGTCTACTTCAACGGCACTCTCATCGCCGGCCACCACTGCGGATACACGGCGTTCGAGGCCGAGGTCACCGAATTGCTGGACAAGGAGGGGGAAAACATACTGGCCGTCAGGGTCTCGAGCACCGAGGAAGAAAACATACCTCCCTTCGGAAATGTCATAGACTACATGACCTACGGCGGAATATACAGGGAGGTGTCCCTCCTTATAAGGAACGAAAACTACATAAGCGACGCGTTCGTCAGGTGCGCCATTCCCGAGGAGAGCTTCAGGGGTGAGGCGGCAGGTTCGGCGAAGGATGCCGCGAGTGTCCGGTCCGAGTCGGCGAAGGCTACCGCGGGTGACCGGTCCTATTCGGAGAAGGCTACCGTACCTGCTGCCATATCGGTTGACATAACTACCGCAGGGTATGACGAGGGATCGTCTGTAGTCGTAAGCATTGCCGACCGGGATGGGCGGGCGGTCCTTAGCGAAACCTTCGAGGCGGAAGGCGAAAGGGTGTCCGTCAGGCTCCCGGGGGTACGGATTGTCCCCTGGGACGTGGATGAACCGTATCTTTATACCGTGGAGATTAAGCTCATGTGCAATGGCACTGAGGTCGACTCCTTCCGCACCGAGACCGGGTTCAGGAGCGCCGTGTTTAAGAAGGACGGCTTCTACCTGAACGGCAGAAAGTTCAAGATCCGCGGGCTTAACAGGCATCAGAGCTACGCCTACGTGGGATACGCCATGCCCTCATCCATGCAGAGGTTCGACGCGCGGATTCTGAAGGACGAGCTGCGCGTAAACGCCGTCAGGACCTCGCATTACCCGCAGGCGCACTCCTTCATCGAAGAATGCGACAGGCTCGGGCTCCTCGTGTTCACCGAGTTTCCCGGATGGCAGCACATCGGGGACGAGGACTGGAAAAAGCAGGCGATCGTGAACCTCAGGGAGATGATCACGGAATACAAAAACCACCCGTCGATCATCCTGTGGGGTGTGAGGATAAACGAGTCAAAGGACGACGACGCGTTCTACGAGGAGACGAACCGGCTGGCGCACAGCCTCGACGACACCCGTCCGACCGGGGGAGTCAGGGCGCACGCCAAAAGCAGCCTGCTCGAGGACGTATACACCTACAACGACTTCACGCACAGCGGGGGCAACGCCGGCTGCGCGAAGAAGGACTCCATAACCTCCGATAAGAACGCGCCCTACCTCGTCACGGAGTACAACGGCCACATGTTTCCCACGAAGACCTTCGACACCGAGAAACACCGCGCGGAGCACGCGCTTCGGCACGCGAAGGTGCTTAGCGACATCGCCCTTAACCCCGACATCTGCGGGAGCTTCGGCTGGTGCATGTTCGACTACAACACGCACAAGGACTTCGGCTCCGGAGACAGGATCTGCTACCATGGCGTGATGGACATGTTCCGAAACCCCAAGCTCGCGTCCCTCATCTACGCGTCGCAGTCGGATAAGGACGATATCCTGGAGATCTCCTCGTCCATGGACATCGGCGAACAAAACGAGTCCGTCCGGGGCGAGGTTTACATAATAACTAACGCCGACAGCGTAAGGTTCTATAAGAATGACGTCTTTATAAAGGAATATTTCCCGAAGAATCCGGAATACGAGGGGCTTGTAAGCCCGCCGATTTTGATAGACGACTACATCGGAGACGAAATTGTAAGGGATGGAAAGTTCAGCGCGTCACAGGCCGCACGGATAAAGGACATCCTCAACGCGACCGCCAGATACGGCATGAGCCACCTCCCCAAATCCGCGCTGCTAAAGGGCTTATCCCTTATGCTCACGGCGCGTCTGGGATTCACCGACGCCGTGGAGCTCTACAACCGCTACATCGGCAACTGGGGCGGCAAGTCCACCACCTTCAGGTTCGAGGCCGTCCGCGACGGGCAGGTCGTAAAGACCGTGGTGAAGTCCCCCGCGACGGGCCTGCGCATCGAGGCGAAAGCCAGCCACACCGAGCTTAGGGAGGGCGAGACCTACGACGTGGCCGCGGTACGGATACGCGCCGTCGACCAAAACGGGAACCTCCTGCCATTCGCGGCCGATCCGGTGACCTTCACGGCCGAAGGCGCCATAGAAATCATAGGGCCGCACACAGTCCCCCTGAGGGGCGGTTACGCGGGAACATACGTCAAAACCACCGGCGAAACCGGCACGGGCACGCTGCGCATAAGCTGCCGGGGCGAGGATCTGCCGGAGGTCATCTTTACAGTATCGTAAATCGTATCGTCCACGGGCCGGGATGCCCGGCAATGCGGCGCACGGGGCTTCTTATCACAGATTGAAGCTCAGCGGCAAAAGCTCCTCGAGCGTGTACTCCCTCGTCTCGTCGGGGGAGATCGCGAGGATCACCTTCATCTTCTTTCCGTCGCTAAACTCCGAGAGCACCTGCCGGCACACCCCGCAGGGCGGACAATACTCCGTGACCCTGCCGTCGGCTCCGCCGACAATGGCGATGGCCGCAAAGTCCCTGTGCCCCTCCGAAACTGCCTTGGTGACCGCCACCCGCTCCGCACAGATGGACGGGCCGAACGCGGCGTTTTCCACATTGCACCCCGTAAAGACGGTGCCGTCCTCGCACAAAAGCGCGGCCCCTACCCTGAAACGGCTGTAGGGCGAATAGGAAAACTCCAGCGCATCCAAAGCTTTTTGAACCAATTCCTTAGTGTTCATACTCTCACCTCTTGTTTACATAATATCATCATAAAGAATTAATAATTAAAACTCCATTTTTGACCTATTCTATTGTATAATGTTCGGGTGCGGGAAACAACATTTTATAATGTAGGTTATCATTCACCGCAGGAAAGGAAAAGATCATGACAAACAAAGAACTCCAGATCACGGCCAACCGGGTCCGCCAGGGCATCGTAACAGCCGTACACAGCGCGAAGTGCGGGCATCCCGGTGGATCACTCTCCATAACGGATATCCTTACTTTTCTTTATTTTGAGCATATGAATATCGACCCCAGCAACCCCAAGATGGAAAACAGAGACAGGTTCGTCCTCTCCAAGGGACACACCGCTCCCGCTCTCTACTCCGTACTGGCGAACAGGGGATTCTTCCCCGTGGAGGATCTTGAGACCCTTCGCCACGTGGGTTCATATCTCCAGGGCCACCCCGACATGAAGGGCATCCCCGGAGTGGATATGTCCAGCGGCTCTCTGGGACAGGGACTGTCGGCAGCTGTCGGCATGGCTCTGGCAGGTAAGCTCGACGGAAAATCCTACAGGGTATACTGCGCTTGTGGAGACGGAGAGATTCAGGAGGGCCAGATTTGGGAGGCATCCATGATGGCATCCCACAGGAAGCTGGACAACCTGACTGTCATTGTCGATAATAACGGACTGCAGATCGACGGAAACATCGCCGATGTATGCTCTCCCTACCCCATTGACGAGAAGTTCAAGGCCTTTGGATTCAACGTAATATGCATCGACGGCCACGACTTCGACGCCATAAGAGATGCCTTCGAGAAGGCCGAGGCGCATAAGGGTGCTCCCACCGCCATCATCGCACAGACCCATAAGGGACGCGGCGTTTCCTACATGACCGACCAGGCAGGCTGGCACGGAAAGGCCCCGAACGACGATGAGTACAAGCAGGCCATGGACGAGCTTGCAGCAGCATATGACGAACTTGTGAAAGGCGGTGAAGCATAATGAGTGAAGTTAAGAAAATTGCAACCCGCGAGAGCTATGGTAATGCCCTCGTAGAGCTTGGAAAGGAAAACGACAACCTCATCGTGCTCGACGCCGATCTGGCCGGAGCCACGAAGACCAGCATCTTCCAGAAGGAATTCCCCGACCGCCACATCGACTGCGGTATCGCAGAGTCCGACATGGCAGGCATAGCAGCGGGTCTTTCCACCTGCGGCAAGGTTCCCTTCATGAGTTCGTTTGCTATGTTTGCAGCCGGCAGGGCCTATGAGCAGGTGCGTAACTCCATCGGTTACCCCCATCTCAACGTAAAGATCGGAGCCACCCACGCCGGTATCTCCGTAGGTGAGGACGGAGCCACACACCAGTGCAACGAGGACATCGCCCTCATGCGCACCATCCCCGGCATGACCGTGATCGTCCCCTCGGACGACGTGGAGGCCAGGGCAGCGGTTAAGGCCGCATACGAGTTCAACGGTCCCGTTTACCTCAGGTTCGGCCGACTCGCTATCCCCGTCATAAACGACAATCCGGACTACAAGTTCGAGATTGGCAAGGGCATCACTCTTCGCAGCGGTAAGGACGTGACCATCGTGGCCACCGGACTGTGCGTAATCGAGGCCCTTAACGCAGCCGAGGAGCTGGCGGCTCAGGGCGTGGACGCAGAGGTAATAAACATCCACACCATAAAGCCCATCGACAAGGACCTGCTCATCAGCAGCGCATCGAAGACCGGTAAGGTCGTAACCGTCGAGGAGCATTCCATCATCGGCGGACTCGGCGACGCGGTTTGCGCGGCACTCGCCGAGCAGGCTGTAGCACCCGTCTATAAGATCGGTGTTAACGACGTATTCGGAGAGTCAGGCCCCGCGGCTCAGCTCCTCGAGAAGTACGGTCTGACGGCGCCTTCCATCGTGGAGAAGACCCTCGCATTTATCAAGTAACCGGCACCATCCTTTGACCAGGAGGTTTACATAATTGAACACCTTAGAAGACTACCTCAAACTCCAGAACGGCAGCGACATCAGAGGCGTTGCCGTCGATACTCCCGACGGAGCCCCGGTTAACCTGGACGGCGTCAGGATATATTTCATCGCTCGAGCTTTCGCAAAGAGCGTATCACAGAAGACAGGACGTGACGTATCCGAGCTCCGCATCAGCGTGGGCCACGACTCCAGGATAACGGCGGATCCGCTTTCGGACGCCGTCGTCAAGGGAATCGAGGATGCCGGCGCTAAGCCTATCTACACGAGCCTCTCTTCCACCCCCGCCATGTTCATGTCCACGGTTCTCGACGAGATCAGGTGCGACGGCGCTGTCATGCTCACCGCCAGCCACCTGCCCTTCAACAGAAACGGTGCCAAGTTCTTCGTGGCCACGGGCGGCTACGAGAAGGCCGACATCAAGGCCGTCTTAACCGATGCCTCAGAGATGGACCGCGCGGCGGAAGGCCGGATTCCCGATTGCGCTAACGCACGGCTTAAGGCCGAGAGATTCGAGCTCATCGCCGCATACGCGAAGCACCTCAGGGAGATCATCAAGGAGGAGGTCAACGCCGTCGACTACCACCATCCCCTGAAGGGACTGCACATCGTGCTCGACGCCGGAAACGGAGCGGGTGGTTTCTTCGCCCCGCTCGTACTAGAGGAGCTGGGCGCCAATACGACAGGCAGCCACTTCTTAGAGCCCGACGGCATGTTCCCCAACCACGAGCCCAACCCCGAGAAGAAGGAGGCCATGGATGCCATCCGCTCGGCGGTGCTCACTAACCGCGCCGACTTCGGTATGATTTTCGACACCGACGCCGACAGGGCTGCTGCCGTGTTCGAGAACGGCGACGAGATTAACAGGAACGCGCTCATCGCGCTCATCGCGGCCATACTCGCCAAGAAGTATCCGCGCACCACGGTAGTCACCGACTCCGTGACCAGCGACGAGCTCCACGACTTCCTCGAGAATAAGCTCCACATGCATCACCACCGCTTCAAGAGGGGCTACCGAAACGTAATCAACGAGGCCCAGAAGCTCAACGAGAGCGGCACCGAGGCTCACCTGGCAATGGAGACATCCGGCCACGGAGCCATAAAGGGTAACTACTTCCTGGACGACGGCGCATATCTCTGCGTCATGATGATCATCGAGCTCGCTAAACGCAAGAGCAAGGGCGAGCGCATCGAGGACCTCATCGAAGACCTCGAGTATCCCGCCGACGAGCGCGAGCTTCGCTTTAAGATCGAAGACGCGGACACTGCAGCGTTCGGCGAGCGCGTCATCAGCGAGTTCAGGGACTACTGCAAGAGTCTGGACGGCTGCACCCCCCTGACGGAGAATTACGAGGGAATGCGCGTCTCATTCGACACTGAGGACACGCACGGCTGGGCGCTCCTTCGCCTGAGCCTGCACGATCCCCTCATGCCCTTCAACGTAGAGACCAAAGAGGCCGGCGGAGTGGCCAGAGTTCTGGAGATGCTGCGCCCGTTCTTCTCACGTTACGGATTCGATTCGGAATTTTGATTGGCGCCGGGGGCGGAGTTACTGATTTACATAACTCCACCCCCGGATTACTACACTGACTAAACGGAGGTTATATGAGCGACTTATATCAACCCGTAAAAGACCTTATAAACTATGCACTTCAGACCCGCCTCATCACCGAAGATGAGGTGGTTTATTCGAGAAACCGTATTCTGCAGCTTTTCAACGAGCCCGGATGGGAGGAGCCCAAGGACACCATCTTCAACCATCTCGACAGCCCCCGCGAAGCTCTCGACGACGGTTTCATCCTCGAGCAGATACTCAAGCAGCTTTTGGATATCGCTGCGGAGCGCGGGCTCGTCGGCGACAACACCGTCACCGAGCGCGACCTCTTCGACTCGAAAATCATGGACTGCGTAATGCCCCGCCCCGGTGAGATAGCCACGGCTTTCCGCACCTTCTACAGGGCGGATGCCAGGGAGGCCACTGACTGGTTCTACGAATTCTCACAGAACACCGACTACATCAGGCGCTACCGGGTATCCAAAGACCTTAACTGGGCCACTCCCTCCGAGTACGGCGACATCGAGATTTCCGTAAATCTCTCCAAGCCCGAGAAGGACCCCAAGGCCATCGCGGCCGCGCGCGAGAGCGCCAGCCACGCCTATCCCAAGTGCCAGCTGTGCATCGACAACGTCGGCTACGGCGGACGCCTCGACCATCCCGGTCGCTCGAACCACCGCGCCATATCCATCGACTTATGCGGCGAACCCTGGTATTTCCAGTACTCGCCCTACGTATACTACAACGAGCACTGCATCGTCCTGTCCGAGGAGCACCGCCCCATGCATGTGGACGCCACCACCTTCGACAGGCTGCTCGACTTCGTGTCCAAGTTTCCCCACTACTTCGTGGGCTCGAACGCAGATCTCCCGATCGTGGGCGGCTCTATCTTAAGCCACGACCACTTCCAGGGCGGTCGCCACACCTTCCCCATGGAGAAGGCCCCCATCGAGGTGGTCTTCGGAATCCCGGGATACGAGGGCGTAAAGGTCGCTGTGCTCCACTGGCCGCTTAGCGTGATAAGGCTCCAGTCCTACCACATCCCTGCGCTCGTCTCACTGGCAGACCACATTCTCGAGGTATGGCGCTCATACACAGACGAGGAGGCCGGTATCTTCTGCGAGACCGATGGCGTACCTCACAACACGATTACTCCCATCGCCCGCAAGGCAGGCGACGTCTACGAACTCGACCTCGCCCTGCGCTGCAATGTAACCTCCGACGAGCATCCCCTCGGAGTGTTCCACCCCCACGAGGACAAGTGGCACATCAAGAAGGAAAACATCGGCCTCATCGAGGTCATGGGCTTAGCCATCCTCCCCGGAAGGCTGGCCTCCGATATGCAGAAGCTCTCCGAATGCCTCGTAAAGGGAGTCGACGTTTCGACCGTCCCCGAGCTGGAGGCCCACGCCGACTGGACCCGCGAGATCCTCGCGAAGTACGACCACATAGGCGCCGACAATGTAAACCAGATCATCTGCGACGAAGTCGGCAACGTATTCACCTCAGTCCTGGAGGACTGCGGAGTATTCAAGTGTACGGACGAGGGCCGTATGCAGATGCAGCGCTTCCTCGAAAAGCTGTAGGAACGCTGCCGCTCTCACGGCCAATACGCCATAAACCACTTACTCTTATATGGGTCGTAGTATAGCCGCACGGAGCGCAGCTTCCCATAGACATGGATATGGCAGTCGAAAATCAGGGTGTTATTCGTCACGTATACACCGTCGCCTGTGGTCCGGGTACCGCGATGGGACAGGTCCTTATAGCTCTCAATCAGGTAGACCCGACGACTTCCGTCCTCGGCATCGAAACGGATCTTAATCGGGATAATCTCACCATTACTCAGCATAAGGCATATAACATCGAGATTTTCATATTTTATTACTGCCCTTTCCATGTCACTTTACCTCGTGACAAGATTATATACCAAACATACGTTCGTGTAAAGGGGAAATTTTCAGACAACTTATGTAAACTTAGATGAAGAGCAGCGCCGAAGCGATCAGATATTGCGCGATATAATACGTAACGTGATTGGAAACGATGTAGACGGGCCCTTCCTTCCCCTTCCCGAAGTAGGTCCCGCACAGGATGAAGTCCGAAATGAGGAAGAACACGCTGCCGACGGCAATCATTGTGAACCCGGTCGCAGACTCGGCAGAGTCAAGAGACAGCCCCACGATATTGCCCAGCGAAAGGAGCGGCCCCGGAATGGACGCACTCTCATTCCCCATTCCCAGGCGATACGCCACAGCAATCGCCATAAAAAACGTCAGAACGGCCGCGTACATGAAAACCACAGGTTTGAACGCGCCGTATTGCACCCCGAGGAGCTTCTCGCCGAGCGCCATAACGAGGGCGACCAGAACGGACACGACCAGAAGAAGCGCCACATTCACAGCGCTCAGCACCTGACACCCGGGGAAGATCCTGCCCATGTAGGCAGCGATGAAAAACAGATGTCCCACGAGGAAGAATCCAAACCCGCTGTACAGATATATGGAATCGTGCTCGCGGTAGATGAGCCTAAGGTCGAGGACGATATCCCCGAGCAGACCCATGACGAGGCCCACGACGATAAAGCACTTGAACTCCAGATTGGCGGCCGAGCCGCCTCTGGCCATGGCGTACAATGCGAGCATCACGAACATCAGACTCGCGAGAATCTTCCACAGCAGGGCCCCGGGTGAGGCGCCATGCGCGCGGGTCACATTGAAAACCAGGACGAAAACGGTTCCCATGATAAGTAAAAAATAGAAAATCATACTCATTGACCCCCTTTATCATGCAGTCCAAAACTACTGCTCAGGCAAACCGCCCCTCTCATCTGCACCCCGCTTAAACGCAAACGGCAAGGTCTCCATCCACTCGCTCACGACCTTACTATCGTTTTGGAATAAGCAAATCTTCGGTACATCCTTGTCGCGAAACGAAATCATGCACTTTGTGGTCGATATAACCCGCTCGGTAAGCCCCCGGTTGGCCTGAACTGTCTCTATAGCCGCACACGGGCTGATTGTAAGTGTACGCGCAAAAACACCGTGTGAAACCATGATATGACTGTCCGTCCACGCAATACCCGATACAGACAGCCGCATTATCGTAATCACAAACACTGCCACAACTGTGACTATATACGAAATCATGAAATAACTCTTCGTCACCTCAAGATACTCGATCATGAACGGCGCCACAAAAAACAGGACGGCCCCATATGCCACGGCGAATACCACCTGATTCAGCAGCGTGCGTGCCGGCTGTCGGATCAGCCTGTCGACACAGAACGGATGCTCCCCATCCAGAGATTCCACAAACTCCGGCAACAGCTCATCTATCATCTCGCGCGTCCTCTTCTGGTTTCGCAGCAATGTGAGCACGTCCAGCTCGCTCGCCTCGTTGCCCACTCCCACACAACTGATTTTTGCGTAGCACAAGCCGAATATCCTTCCCAACGGCGGATATACGATCTCCAGCGACGTAATCCTGCGCACCGGGATGCAGAAGCTCTGGCGTGTCAGAGCGCCGTAGTTCAGATACAGCCTGTCGTCCCGTCTGTACGCGGAAAACCCGACGAAGCTGAGGTTCTTCTTAGCGATATCCCAAACGATTCCTCCGATTGAGACGATCAGAATCAGACCCGTGACAAGAAGCGAAGCGCCGCCCGTCTCCTCTATGTCCATAATCTCGGCAACCAACGAGCCAATCACGACAACCAGCACGACCAGCATAAGCGTATACGACGTGGTGAGAATGCAATGCCTGAGCACCTCGCGCTTGCTGTATTGCCGGTCCATGTTGCCGAGCGCCCAGGTCTGCATCGGCGCATCGGCCTCCTCATCGGAAATTTGGGTGCCCGACTTCGTGTAGTAAGGCATAAAACTACGGTACAGGCTCATTGCCTCCTCGTACTTGAGCAAAATCCGTATATCAGTCTCCTTACTCGCAGCATTATCCTCAATTTTAATTTTGGCGGTGCCGAACAACCTCTCGAAAATGTTCCTCTCGATGTTCACATTGGAAATCTTCTTAAGGGCAATGACCTTTTCGGTCCTGTTAATCCGGCCTTTCTCCTCGACAATCGCCTCGCCGTCAATGTGGAAGACGTGCCTTCTCCATACAAAAAAATTAAATATGACCACAACAGCCAGGATTACTACCGCGGCTACCAGAAAAAACACCACCTCCGGCTGCAGAAGCCCGCCTTCGCTGACAATCTCAGACAGCTCCCGTACGCTGTTTACACTTATACTCACAATAAAAAGAATATAGAGCCAGATTTTCTCGAAGATGTAGCTGACGTGATTCCGAAACTTACCTTCCCGCATCTTCAACCTCCCCGACTTCCGGCGAAACAAGGTCAGCCTCCTGCTCAGCCGCCTGTGTTTCCAGCTCAGCCTCCTCGGCCTTCTGCGCCGCCGCCTCGATGTTCGCCCTCATCCTGAGATAATCCGCAATCTTGTCGATTTTATCCCTACGTATATTCTTGAGGTCGACATTGCCGCCGGCCGTGGTCACCGTAATGGTCCCCACGTCGAACGTTCTGTCAATAGGCCCCTGCTTCACGGTGATGTTTTGCACTCTCTCCATGGGGACGAAATTCTCCTCCACATTGATATATCCCTTTCTTATGTAAACCACATCCTCCTCGATGCGATATCTGTAACGAATGCATCTAAACCACGGCGAAACCGCCAGATTTACCATCCCTATTACCACCAGAACCACGAGCACAATATAGGGCACCCCCGACTCCGAAAAAATCGCAGTTGCAACCGCCACCCCGGCCGCAATGCCCAGTGCAATAGCAGTCACAATCGCAGTCGAAACGTACATTGCCTTCTTCGCGCAGCCATCTAATCTCTCTGTCTCTCCCATTTCTAAATTTCCTCTCTGACGGGGTTATCACCCCAAAAATCATTCTATACACGCCGCCAATCCGGCGCCCTCACCTTTACTATCGAACCACCAATCCCGGCTCGCCTC
>JAILAS010000005.1 GCA_024681495.1 Eubacterium sp.
TGTCCACCACGGCCAATGTGTTTTGGATGGCGGCCGAAGAGCTCGACGCTTTCGATAAGATTACGGTCATAGATTCGGAAAATCTCTCCACGGGAATAGGCCTGCAGGTGATTGAGGCAGCCATTTTAGCCGGAGAGGGGAAGAGCGTCCGTGAAATAGAGGCTCGAATTATGGAGATCAGGCCCAGGGTGCGCGCCAGCTTCGTGGTGGATTCCCTGGAGTATCTGCGCAGGGGCGGCAGGTGCAGCTCCGTCGCGGCGTTTGCCGGGAGCATGCTGAAGCTTCACCCGCGCATTGTCGTCATGGACGGAGCCATGAGCGCTGATAAGAAGTACCGGGGAAAGTATAGGAACATTCTGCTGAATTACGCCAAAGAGATGGAGGATAACCTTCGGAGTGCGTGCCCCGACAGGGTTTTCGTTACCCATTCCGGGTGCGATGAAGAAGACGTGCAGCTCGTCGTGGATTACCTCGAGGGTCTCGGGATTTTCAAGGAGGTCCTGGTCACACGTGCCGGCGGAGTGATTTCGTCGCATTGCGGGCCGTCCACGTTGGGCGTGCTCTATATCCTGAAGCGTGAGCAGGAGAGGTTTTAGGAGGCTGCGAAGGACAACACATGCTATCCAATGAGAAGACACAGGAAAAAGTAATCCTCGTGGCCGCATACACCGGCGAGCCGGAGGAGGCGGAGGCATCCCTGGATGAGCTGGCGGAGCTGGCAGAGACCGCGGGCGCCGAGTGCGTCGGGCGTATCACCCAGGCTCGCGAGAGCTTTCACCCGGGGACTTATATCGGAAAAGGAAAAATCGAGGAGCTGAAGATCCTCATCTGGGAGACCGGGGCGGACGGCATCATCTGCGATGACGAGCTTTCGCCTGCGCAGATTAGAAACCTTCGCGACGAGACGGAGGTCAAGGTGATGGACAGAACGCTGGTCATCCTGGATATATTCGCGGGGCGTGCGTCGTCTGCGGAAGGAAAGGTCCAGGTGGAGCTGGCGCAGCAAAGGTATATGCTCTCGCATCTGGCGGGGTTCGGCACCTCGCTGTCCAGGCTGGGCGGCGGAATCGGCACCAGGGGCCCGGGCGAGAAGAAAATCGAGATGGACAGGCGTTACATCAGGGAGCGGATTTCGCAGCTGAAGAAGGAGCTGGCGGACATTGCGCGCCACAGGGAGGTGACGAGGGTAGCCCGCGTGAAGTCGCACACTAAGGTGGCGGCCATCGTCGGTTACACGAACGCCGGAAAGTCCACTCTTCTTAATACGGTGACGGGCGCCGGGGTGCTGGAGGAGGATAAGCTGTTTGCCACATTGGACCCCACCACGAGGTCATTGGTTCTTGAGAGCGGGCAGGAGATTCTCCTGACCGATACGGTCGGCTTCATAAGGAAGCTGCCGCACCACCTCATCGAGGCGTTCAAGTCCACGCTAGAGGAGGCGAAGTATGCCGACTATATCATCCACGTAGTGGACGCGTCGAATCCTGCAATGGACGAGCACATAAAGGTGGTCTATGACACCCTGAATAAGCTCGGTGCGGGCGGAAAGAAGATAATAACCATCTTCAACAAGATGGATTTGGTTACGGGGGATGAGGTCTTCAGGGACTTTGAGGCCGATATCACCCTCCACACATCCATCCGGAACGGCGAGGGAATAGACGAGCTCAAGAGCGCGCTCGAGGACATCCTCCGCGCCGATAAGATTCTCCTGGAGAAGGTCTTCGCCTATGACGAGGCCGGTCAGATCCAGCAGATCAGGAAATACGGCGAGCTCCTCGAGGAGGAGTATGTGGCGGAGGGAATTCGCGTGAAGGCCTATGTCCCGGAGGAGATCTTCCGGAAGGTGGGCGGGGCGCGTTGATCTTTACGCAGCCGGGATAAAGGAATACAATGAAATAGGCGAACAGCCAATATTGTTGTAGGCGCCTGAGGGTGCGTGGGGTTTAGGATGGAGAATTTTGAAGAGCTGAGATCGGGGCTGGAGACGGCATATGTCGACGGATCCGTCGCGTCGTCTCTTATATATAGGCCGCAATTCGTTTCGAACAATTATAAAGAGGGAAAAAAGGTCTCGTCTTCGATAGAAGACGAGCTCAGAACGTGTGACCGTTTCCGGATAAGCGTGGCTTTTATCACCATGGGCGGAATCACGCCTTTTTTACAGGTGTTTAAGGAACTCGAGGAGAGGGGGATTCCCGGGGAAATCCTCACGACGAACTATCTGAACTTCAGCGAGCCGAAGGCGCTCGCCACCCTGAACAATCTAAAGAATATTACCTTGAAGATGTATGACGTGGACGCCGCCGATCAGGGCTTCCATACCAAGGGATACATTTTCAAAAAGGATGAAATATATCGAATCATCATAGGCAGTTCAAACTTCACCAAAGCAGCTCTGGCCACCAACCACGAGTGGAACACGAAGATCGTCTCCACCGAAAAAGGGCAGGTAGCCCAAGAGATAGTCACGGAGTTCAATAAGCTCTGGCGATCCGAGCATTCGCTTTCGTTTGACGATTTCTATGAGGATTATCTCGAGCGTTATCGAATCATAAAGCACCAGAGGGAGATCGCCGCGAAGGAGCAGGTGACCTCTCTCGAAAAATACAAACTCAGCCCGAACAGCATGCAGACTGGTTTTATTTCGAATCTGAAGAAAATCATCGCCTCGGGAGAGGACCGTGCCATTCTCATCTCGGCGACGGGAACCGGTAAGACCTACGCGTCTGCGTTTGCCATGCGCGAACTTGGGTTTAAGCGAGTGCTTTTTTTGGTCCACAGGGGGCAGCTGGCCCGCCAGACCAGGAAGTCATACGAGAACGTATTCTCGAAGTCGGTCAAGATGGGAGTAGTCGGTGCAGGCTCCGCGGACTACGATGCCGATTACATATTTGCAACGGTGCAGACGCTGAACCGGGACGAGCACCTGCTCCGCTACGATAAGGACGCGTTCGACTGCATTGTTCTCGACGAGGCGCACCACGTTCCCGCCAATACCTACCAGAAGATAATGAATCACTTCACCCCTAAGCTCTGGCTGGGCATGACGGCGACGCCGGACAAACGGGACGACAATGTGGCCGGGCGGAACGTATATGAGATTTTCAACTACCAGATCGCGTATGAGATTAGGCTGCAGCAGGCTATGGAGGAGAATCTACTGTGTCCCTTCCACTATTTCGGGCTGACGGATCTGTCGATCATAGGCGACGACGAGGAGGCGGAGCGTGACTTTTCCATGCTGACCTCCGACGAGCGGGTGAAACACATTGTTACCCAGGCCGATTACTACAGCTATAGCGGGGACAGGGTCATGGGACTTATTTTCTGCAGTAGCATCAAAGAGTCCGAGGTGCTCTCGGAGAAGTTCAACAAGGTCATTAACCCCGAAACGGGCAGGCCGTTCAGGACGATCGCATTGAACGGAAGCGCCACC
>JAILAS010000042.1 GCA_024681495.1 Eubacterium sp.
GTTTTGCAAAAGCCGGCGTCGCACATGTTTCAAAGCGAATGTGCGGCCGACGGGGATTCTCCGGGCGACGGAGCGGTCGATAAAAGGTCCCCGTACTCGAATTATGAGAACGGACAGATGTGGAGAATCGGAGGTTGACATAATGTCGGGCGAAGTTCCAGCATAGACTTAAGATTAAAGGCGGATGATGAATCCGCCTTTTCAATCCCCCATGAGCAGGAGCTTTTCTGCGGGGAGATAAAGGCGGCTGGGGTCGCCTTTTTCTCTTATCTCTTTTTCGAGGTTTCGCTGGATGAACCAGCAGACCTGGCCCTGCAGCACGCGGATGTAGTAGTGCGTCTCGAAGGGCAGGCGGGCCGTCCCCTTGAGGTCGAATGGGATGGAGTTCGCCCTGTCCGTGTCGTCCCAAACGGGCACGATGTCGTGGGCCCTTATGCCCACGTGCGTGATGTCCCCGGGGACGTCGCAGGCTGTCTCGAGAATCACACCCCAGTCGGAGGCGTAAATGCTCCTGTCAGAGCGCCTTTCGGCGTGGGATATGTTCTTGCAGCCGGTAAGGGACGCCGCCTTGGCGCTGCCGGGGTTTTTGAAGATGTCGGCCGTCTTTCCGGCGGCGATAACGCGCCCGCCGTCAATGACTATCATCTCGTCGCAGAACTTATAGATGTCGTCGCGGTCGTGTGAGACCATGATGACGTCCCCCTCGTAGTCCGCCAATATCTCCAGCAGATCCTCCTGCATTACGTCCTTTAGATGCGCGTCGAGCGCCGAGAAGGGCTCGTCGAGGAGTATTGCCTCGGGTGACGAGGCGAAGAGCCGGGCCAGGGCAGTGCGCTGCTTCTGGCCGCCGGAGAGCTGCGAGGGGAACCTTTCCTCCAGCCCCTCGAGGTGGAAGAGCGAGACCATCTCCTTCACGGTCCTGTCCTTAGCCGATGCGTCCTTAATGCCCGCGGCGATGTTTTCGGCCACGGTCATGTTCGGGAAGAGGGCATAGCTCTGGAAGAGATACCCCGTCCTGCGCTGCTGGGGCCGCAGACAGGTGCGGTCCTCGGAGTCGTAGAGCTTTCGCCCGTTCAGCTCCACCCGCCCCTCGTCGGGATCCTCCAGGCCGGCGATCATCTTCATCGTCATGCTCTTGCCGCTCCCGGATTCGCCCAGTATCCCCAGACGCCTTCCCGCGGTCTTAAATTCCATATTCAGCTCGAATCCGTCGAGCTTTTTTATGAGCTTAACTTCCATCTGTACCTACTTCCAGCGCTTGTCGTTCTTCCTGTTCGATAAGAGATTCAATAGCAATATGACAAAGAATGCGATGGCGACAACAATGGCGGTCCATATTCCGGCCTTGAGGTAGTCGCCGTCCTTGATCACGTACGCGATCTGCTGCGCAATGGTGCCCGTCCGCCCGGCAATATTCCCCGCAAACATGCTGGTCGCCCCGTACTCCCCGATGGATCTGGCAAACGAGAGTACCGCACCGGACGCCAATCCGGGGCCCGCTGCAGGTATCACCACCCGAAGGAAGATGGTGCGGTCGCTCATCCCCAGCGTCTTTCCGGCGTCGATGAGGTCGGTGTCGACCTGCTCGAACGCTGCCCTCGCGTTGGTGTACATGAGCGGGAAAGCGATAATGAACGCCGCCAGCACGCAGCCCGCCCAGGTCTGAACGAGCTTGATGTCGAACTCGCCGTAGAGGTATGCTCCCAACGGGCGCCTCAGGCTGAAGACCAGAAGCAAAAAGAATCCCGCCACGGTCGGAGGCAGCACCATGGGCAGGGTGAATATGCCGTCTAAAACGGCGCGGACTCCCTTTTTCATGTGCATCATCCGGGCGGCCGCAAATATCCCCAAAAAGAAGCATAAAACGGTCACCACCACGGCGGTTTTCAATGTGATAAACAATGGGCTCCAGTCGAGGGAACCCATTATTACAAAGAGCTTATCCATACATAATCCTCATTCGTAGATGGTAAACATGTATTCCTCGAATATTGCCTTAGCCTCGTCGGTCTGAAGGAACTCCAAAAAGTCCTCGGCAGCGGCCTTCTGCGCGTCTGTGGCAGCCGAATTGTTCACGAGTGAGACAGGATAGATGCACTCGCTGTACAGCGACTGGTCGCATATCTCCACCAGCTCCACGTCGTCCTTTACGGAGTAGTAGTCGGAGTAGTAGACCACGCCCACCTCGTTGGAGCCTTCCTTGACGGACTCCTTCACGGCGCTCACGTCCGAGCAGGTGTTTACCTCGGCGAAGTCGTCCACGGATATCCCCAGGGAGTCGAACGCCTCGCGGGCGTATGAGCCGACGGGTACGGTCTCGTCCGCGAGAGCAATGCTCGATGCATCCGTTATGTTGGAAAACCCGGTTACGGACGTGTCCGCGCCCTTGGCGGCAATGAGCACGATCTCATTTTTTAAGAGATTCACGGTGTTCGCGCTGTCCACATAGCCTTCTTCCGTGAGCTGATCCATCTGCTTCAACGCAGCGGAGAAGAATATGTCGATATCCACGCCGTCTGCGGCCTCGATCTGCGTCATGAGGTCTCCGGAGCTTCCGGTAGTGAGTACTATGTCCACTCCGGGGTTGGTTTGGTTGTAGAGCTCGATTTCCGCGTTCAAAACGTCCGCCAGTGATGCGGCGGCGTAGAGGTTTATGGTGGCCTCCGCGCTCGAATCGGAGTCTCCCGTGGCGACATCGCCGGTCGAGTCGCCGGAGGAAACCGGGGCGGCAGATTCGGAGGAATCCGCATCTGAAGATGAGTCTGCTCCGCAACCGCAGAGCGCAAAAATACAGACGGTCAAAGCCGCCAACATAATAACGATTTTTCTGTTCATGAAATTACCCTCTCTAACATAGATTATTTAGAATAAAAATCCCATAAAAATTTTACATTTTCTTGCGTGGGATGTCAATTATGGTTAGAATTAAAGGCATGGATATGAGAGATATTTCGGCCGGTATTCTGGTCGGTGGAAAAAGCACCAGAATGGGAGAAAACAAGGCGTTTTTAAGAGCGGGAGACACCAATTTCCTCGGGAGGGCTCTGGCGGTATGCGAGGGCTTTTCGTCGGTGGTGATTTCTGTAGGAATCCCCGGCCCGTATAAGAGCATCGGTACGGAGCTGGTCTGCGATGAAAAGAGCGGTTCGGGTCCTCTCGAGGGCTTGTATAACCTTCTTCGCAACTCGCCCTCGGAATACGTGTTTATCATGGCTGTGGACATGCCGCTTCTTACGGCCGATTTCCTGGAGGCACTGGCCGGATGTGTGGATTCGGAGGCGGATTGCTACATAGTGCGGTCATGCGGCCGCGTGCATCCCCTGTGCGGCGTATATTCGCGCAGAGTCGTTCCCGAGATAGAGAGAATGAGGGAAAACGACGAGAGGAAGATAAGGCTCCTGCTGGACAGAGTCAAAACGAGGTATCTGGATATCGAAGATATGGGATTCGACGAGGTGATACTAAGTAACGTTAACAGCCCGGGGGAGTACGATAAACTGAAGGAAGACGGATTGCTGGACTAAAAGGGGAGCGCTTGGGCTCCCCTTTATATTTTGGTTTGTTGTTCTTTTGGATTTATTCTACTCCCGGTTTTTTCTTAAGGCCATCGCCTTATGCTGCTTCTCCTTTAGAGCATACATTCTCTCGTCCGCCAGCAGGAACGTGTTGTGGAATGCGTCAATGTCTTCGTCGAGCTCATCCTTGAACGCGTATCCGTAGGCCACGGAGTGATCTATCTCCGGATCCTGCTCGTCGAGCTTGGCCAGAAGGAGGTTTAGGATGGAGAGGCGGTCTTCGATGACCTCCTTGTCA
Organism: Eubacterium sp.; assembly: GCA_024681495.1. Lineage (GTDB taxonomy): Bacteria > Bacillota > Clostridia > Lachnospirales > Lachnospiraceae > RUG14243. Next base: position 3,814 of record JAILAS010000042.1, read on the forward strand.
GGCTCCTCGATCAGCACGACGAATTCGTCTCCGCCGATCCTTATGCAGGTGCCGATGTCCTCAAACGCGGTCTGGAGGGCCTTGGCGAAGTTCCGAAGCATGCGGTCGCCCGCATTGTGACCGTTTGCGTCGTTGACTTCTTTTAAACCGTTTAGATCAAGGCTGATGACGCAGAAGTTGACACGAGTTTCCTTGACGTGAGCGATGGCGAAGTATGCACCCGCGCGGTTGGTCAGTCCCGTGAGCGCGTCCACGTAGGCTATCCTGGACAGACGGTCGTTTGCGTGCTTAACCTCGTCCACGTAGGTCGTGAAGGTCAGGTAGTTCTTTAGCTGGATTATCACGTATAGCGCTGCTCCCACCGGGAAAAGCCGCGATAATACCGGGTTGGTTCCCAATTCGGTGTTAGAGAAGTAGTTCGTTATTATGAGCTCTACAGTCATTAGTAACGACAGTATGGACAGAGATATGAGTGAGAGCGCAATGGAAGGTTTGCACTTATTCACTATAATCAGCTTATAGTCGGTGTAGAAGAGCAAGATAATTCCGAATGCGAAAAGCAGTATAAATATGGGCAGGAAGTATATCTGTTTCAGGATACCTCCGAGATCCATAAGGGCCGTTATTACCGAGAACATAAGTATTACGCCGCCCGTGATATATAACGGGGACCTGAAGGGCTTTCGCTCCAGGTGCGCATCCAGCAGCATATAGAAGAAGCCAATCATAGCATAGAGGGTGGTGTACTCCAGAATGCTAGTTAGCTTAAGGTTCATGAAAAAGGCTGTAAAATGATAGTTGCATGCACTGTACAGACCCAGTTCAAACATGAAGAATCCCGAAAACAGAATGATTCTGATGGATGGGTAGTATGAGTACAATACGAGGCAGATGATGACCATGAATCCTCCGAATGTATAGAGGAATATGCATGCCATCGCCTGATAAAAGAAGTCCACAACAAACTTTATCAGTACCTGGTAGTAGTCGCCGATAATAATGGGCATGGGCTTCTTGGAAATATATCCTTCGCCGGCCGTCATTGAGATGGTGATTATGCTGTCGGTGTAATCCTCGGCGGGAAGCGTAAAGTAATAGAACCCGGCCCCGTCGGTGGTGTCCAGGCTGGTGAAGGTGGCGGTATCGTTTATGATGTGTCCGTCGATATACACCTTTGCCGATGTGCGGTTCAGCTCGATCATGAGGGTGGGGGAATCGGCGTCGCTCAGGTCGATTCCCATGGTATTACTGTAGGTGATGGTATCTCCGGCTCTGAATTTATTCATTATGATTCCGGCGAACTCCTCCTCGGAAAGGTCGGTGTACGTTTCGCCGTTTAATTCGGCGTTCCAACCGTTGGAGAAGGTCTCTACACCTTCTGCATTTACGTTCTTAAGAGAGAAGTAAAGAACCGAAAATATGGCCACTGCTATCAGGAGGCTTATGGCAGAAAAAAGTATGTTTCTTTTCATGATACTCCTTCCTGCTCGTGTGAAAGCTTTTTATTCTCATACATGCGCTGGTCGGCCAGAAGATAGGTGTCCAGGCTGGTTCCCGATTCGGTTTCGTTTCTAAAAGCCACACCCATGGAACAGCTAAGCGTGGATTGGGGGTGTTCGGCGGTATAGTTCAGCAGATAGAGCTCGTAGTTGTCTACGGCGTGGATGAGGTTTATCCCGCTTATGTTGTTGAGGATAACGAGGAACTCGTCTCCTCCCATGCGGCCGATGAGGCCGGCGCTGGGGAAACAGGCCTTCAACGTGTTTGCAAAGGCCTTTAGCAGCTCGTCGCCTGCGGCATGACCGTAGTTGTCATTAACGGTCTTGAGGTGATCGAGATCCATGCTGATAAAGCAGTCGTTGTTCTTCTCCTCGTCCAGGCTGGACATGTAGTACTCGCACTGGGCTCTGTTGTTGATTTGCGTAAGCGTGTCCACGTAGGCTGCGTTTATAAGAACCTGCTCGGTAGAGTTCTCGTGTATCATATTGACGCTCGAGAGCAGGTAGTTAAGCATTATGCATGCAATGAAAAATGTCACACCGAGAGTGGTATAGGTGATGGGGGCCTCCTGGCCGAAGCCCATACCCAGATAGCGGTTCATGTCCATTGCGATTATCTCGGATGCGGCGAACAGGATAAAAGCGCACATGCCGATGGAGATGATTGTGTCGGGTTTATCAAAACCGTCGTGGCGGTTTAAGTAGATTTTTCGGAGCTTGTTGATGTAGGCCGAAAGAATTATTATTCCCTCCACCAGAATCATGAGATGAGCTGTAAAAAGGTACTGGTCGTTGAAACTGGGGAAGGCGACATATATGACGATTCCCAGCAGGCAATGTGCGGCATCAATTGCTATCATCCCGAGGGTCACGCGCCTGAAATTCCCCTTAAAGACCTGGTGGAAGTAGCAGATGGTGACAATGGGTATCGACGCAATGGAGCCGTAATAGAGCAGATAGTTTATCTCGGCTTGGCCGGAAATCAGGTAGAATATCTGGTTATAGCTAAGCAGATATTCTCCGAGGGCCACAGAGATAAGACCGGCGAACAGGAGCCGGAGATTGTTGTTCTTTCTGGATATATTTCCCGGAGACAGGATAAGCAGTATCAGTCCGAAAAACAGTAGGAATCCGCCTGTGACAATCGAGTAGAGAGAGTTCTTGAACCAGTGCTTGAAAAGGTCTCCCGTATCTCCGAAGTAGATGGAAGAGAGCCTGTAGAACGAGTAGGACGTCCTGGGAATCAGCACGATCTTTATGAGCTTTTTATTATATCTGGCGGGAAGCACTATGGTGTGCCGTTTGAGTGATAGATATTTTTCGCTGTCGGTGTCGTTTCCGTACGAGTAGATAAGTTCGTCGTCAGCGTATACTCTGATGTTTGTTCGGGTGTAATCGAAAGTAATGCTGGCGCCGTAGATGGAGGGGAGATCGTCGAATCTGCGCACCAGCGTGATGACGCTTCCGGTGGCAACGTTATCGATGACAGCATCGGTGAGGGACTCCTCGTGAGAGAGGGTTCCGTTTACGTTAACTATCCAGCCCTCGTTGAGCTTGATGATCTCCTGTATGGTGCCGTCGCCTGAAAAACTGAAAAATGGGGAGCAGAAAACGACCGCAAAAATTGCGGCCCCCAGAAAGGTCGTTAATCTAATTAGCATGCTTTTTCTGCTGCCGCTCATACTCATATCCCCTAAGATACGAATTTATATCCCTACCATAATTGCATTATATACCTAAATTATTTGTCAGTACAATACTTCTTGCAAAACATTACGCATATGGAATATACTTTTTTCAGTCGATTTTTATCACGATACATAACCAAATAGCATAGATGTATAAAAATTTTAAAGGAAAGGTTTACATAAAATGGACGGAGAGAGGAAGTACGCGGTACTTATCGATGCCGACAATGTGTCGCGTAAATACATCAAGGCCATCCTAGAAGAGGTCTCGAACTTCGGAGTGGCTACATACAAGAGAATATACGGTGACTGGACCAGGAACAACGGGTGGAAGGACGCCCTTTTGGATAACTCCATACTTCCGGTTCAGCAGTACAGCTATACGTCCGGGAAAAACGCCACGGATTCAGCGATGATCATTGATGCGATGGACATCCTGTACTCTGGGAACGTCGACGGCTTTTGCCTTGTGTCGTCCGATAGCGATTTCACCAGATTGGCGGCCAGATTGCGTGAAGACGGGATGTACGTCATAGGAATGGGCGAGAACAAGACGCCGAGCGCGTTCAGGCGCGCCTGCAATGTGTTCAGGATTTTGGAGATCATCTCCGGCGAACACACAGAGCCTGATACCGACGCCGTTCGCAAGGAGGAGGGAATTACCACCGTCTCCGATATAGAGAACGCCGTTCGAAAGATTATAATGGAGAATTCCAATCAGGGCAAGGAGACCCAGATCGGAGAGGTGGGCAGCAAGCTTAACCTCCTTTATCCGGATTTCGACGTCCGAAATTACGGGTATTCCAAGCTTACGACGTTCCTCAAGGACTCGTGCTCCGCGGTTCGGTTTTCGATGAAGCACAACCAGATTGTATTAGGGCTCAATGAGCGGCAGGAGGACATCATTTCCATCGTGAAGGGGATCATCCTGGCCGAGGGCGGAGAGATTGAGAACATGAGCTTGCTAAACGAGGAGATAAAGAAACAGATTCCGGGATTCAACGTGGAAAACTACGGATATAACAAGTTTGGCAAGTTCATAAGGAGTCTTCCGGGTATTGAGTCTACCGGACCCAACTGCATCAGACTTAAAAATAAGTAAAGGCTAATATGGCGTAAAAATCGGATTTTGGTGGCTTTTTTGATTGACGTAACTTTTTTGGCTTTGTATAATGTTAAAAGAGTATGCAGGGGGCGACATAACACGTCGCTTTGATTAAAAGGAGAGTGTGATAGTGACCGAATTTACAGACGAGCAGTACGTAGAATTTATCATCGATTTTCTTCCGACATTGGTGGAATCCTATCAAGAGGATGTAATTGCTTCTTTTGTTGATGTGGATGGCATTAACAGAAGAACGGCGAAAAACAGGGATTTTGGTGTTCCGGGCCCCGCTGAAGAGGGTGAAAAGGTTGGTTCTAATTCTGAATGTTATGATGTTATGAGAACGAGGAAGGTTGCATCCGGTGTTCTTCCAAAGGAGGTTTTGGGAGTTGCATTTAAGCATGCTATTTTGCCGTGCATTGCGCCTTCAGGAAATCTCGTGGGGACTTTGAATATGGCGCGTTCACTCGATGTCAGCTCCAGGATTGAAGAGGCATCGAAGAAAATGTCGTCTTCTCTTGCACTGAGTCTTGAGAGCGTAACGGATGTTACCAATGCGGCACAGGACATGGCAGCTAACATGAACCAGATCCATAATATAGTAGGAAATACAGAATCTCTCATCGAGCAGGCTAATAAGCTCGTTGGAGGAATCGAGGGAATTGCCAACAGAACCAATCTCTTGGCGCTTAACGCAGCTATCGAGGCTGCACGTGCAGGAGAGGCAGGACGCGGTTTCTCGGTAGTTGCCGAGCAGATGAGAAAGCTCGCACAGACGTCCGGTGAGTCCGCATCGGAGATTGGAAAGGCGCTTGCTTCCATTTCCGAGTCCATGCGTCAGGTGGTAGAGCAGGTTCAGGCATCTAATGATGTTGCATCGAACCAGGCTGCATCCACAGAGGAGATTACGGCTACGTTTAACGAGCTCAGCGCCAGCGCAGAGCATCTCGCCGAGATTTCCAGGCTTATGTAAAAATCCGTTTCAAACGGTATAATTTTTCACGCAGGCGGTGTCTGGTTTTAGATGCCGTCTGTCAGTATGTAAGGAGATAAAATGAGTAAAGTCAGAACCAGATTTGCCCCCTCACCTACGGGGCGTATGCACATCGGAAACTTGAGAACAGCCCTCTATGCGTGGCTTATAGCCAGGCACGCCGGAGGCGATTTTGTGCTCAGAATTGAGGACACCGACAGGGAGAGATACGTCGAAGGAGCGGTTGACATAATTTATCGCACCCTCGAGACCGCCGGCCTCGACTACGATGAGGGTCCTGACAAGGATGGTGGAGTCGGACCTTATGTTCAGAGCGAAAGAGTTTCTTCCGGTCTTTACCTGGAGTACGCTAAAAAGCTCATAGAGCAGGGTGATGCCTATTATTGTTTCTGTGATGCTGAGAGGCTTTCCACCCTCAAAAAGACCATAGACGGCAAGGAGATGTCTTTTTACGACAAGCATTGCCTCCATCTTTCCAAAGATGAGATACAAAAGAACCTCGACGAGGGCAAACCTTACGTAATTCGAATGAATATGCCCACTGAGGGCGTTACCACGTTCTCAGACGATATCTACGGTGACATTTCCGTAAATAACGAGGAGCTCGAGGACTTCATCCTTATCAAGTCCGACGGATATCCCACATATAACTTTGCCAACGTAATCGACGATCACCTTATGGGGATTACCCACGTGGTCAGGGGTAACGAGTACCTCTCCTCCACGCCCAAGTACAACCTCATCTACGACGCGTTCGGGTGGGAGAAGCCCGTGTATATTCATTGTCCCCTCATAACGGACGAGAGCCACGCCAAGCTCTCTAAGAGGAGCGGACACTCGTCGTTCGAGGATCTCATCGAGCAGGGATTCCTCCCTGAGGCGGTCGTTAACTTCGTGGCTCTCCTCGGCTGGAGCCCCGACTCCGAGCAGGAGATTTTCGATTTGAAGAAGCTCGTCGAAATCTTCGACTACAAGCGCATCAACAAGGCTCCCTCCGTCTTCGACATGACGAAGATGAAGTGGATGAACGGCGAGTACATCAAGGAGATGGACGATGCCGCTTACTCTGAGAGGGCCCTTCCCATAGTCGAGTCCGTGATTAAGAACGGCTCAGACAAAGAGAAGATCCTCGAGATGGCCAAGAGCAGAATCGAGACCTTCGAGGACATTCCCGCCCTCATCGGTTTCTTCGAGACCATGCCCGAGTACGACTGTGAGCTCTACAGGAACAAGAAGATGAAGACCACGCCCGAGACCTCCCTGGAGGTTCTTGAGGGAGTGCTTCCCGTCCTTAAGGATAATGACGACTACAGCAACGACGCACTCTTCGAGGTGCTTAAAGAGTACGCCGCCTCCCACGAGGTGAAGAACGGCTACGTCATGTGGCCCGTGCGCGTGGCGGTGTCCGGCCTCATGTCCACACCCGGCGGCGCCACCCAGATTATGGAGGTGCTCGGCAAGGACGAAAGCATCTCCAGAATCGAGAAGTCGATCGAAAAGCTCAGGGGCTGCCTCGGATAACGAGGCCACCCTTCGGGGTTTACATCGGAGTCCCGGTGTGATATTGTAATCCTGTTCTGTTCCTCCCCGATGGTGAGAGAGACCGGGTCAGGAGGAAAATTTGTCTTTTAACGAATCTCAAAAACAGGCCGTCGCACACGTTGACGGCCCTTGTTTGGTTTTGGCGGGCCCCGGTTCCGGCAAGACCACTACTCTTAATGCCCGCACGGGCGCCTTGATCAAAAGGGGAATCCCCGGCAAAAACATTTTGGTGGTCACATTTACACGCGCTGCCGCGTCCTCCATGAAAGACCGGTTCCTGAAGGGCGAGGGGAGGGGCCTCCCGGGCGCAATGGACGTCGCCTTCGGCACGTTTCACTCTATTTTTTTCAGAATATTGCGGGTGTCGTACGGCTTCGAGCCGGGCAGCCTCATCGACAGACGCACGCTCCGGATGTTCTACAGGGACGTCTTCTTTCGATGCAAAATTTTTCCCAAGGACGAAAAGGAACTAATCAACGAACTCGATGTCCTGATCGGCAGGGTGAAGTCGAGGGGGATAAGCCCCGAAGATGTGCAGTGCGCCTCACTCGAGGAGGGGCAGTTCCCGCTGGTCTACAGGTGCCTCTCGGAGAAGATGAGGGCCGAGAAGAGGCTCGACTTCGACGACATGCAGTCCCTTTGCTACGATTACCTTTCGAAGGACCCGAAGACGCTGAAGATGTGGCGGGACAGGTTCCGATATATACTGGTTGACGAGTTCCAGGACATAAACCCGCTGCAATACAGGCTGGTGAACCTGTTGTCGGCTCCCGCCGACAATCTGTTCGTCGTCGGGGATGACGACCAGTCCATTTACGGTTTCAGGGGCTCGGACCCCGGGATAATGCTGGGATTTGAGGAGGATCATCCCGGTACGCGGCGCATCCTTCTGGACACGAATTACCGGTGCGCCTCGTCGGTGGTGCGCACGTCGCTTTCCCTTATTAAGTTCAATACGCAGCGCTTCGAAAAGGAAATCGTGATTAACAGCAGTGACGAGGGGGAGGTCAGAGTCTCGAGGTTTGACACCACGGCGCAGGAGGCGGAGGGCATTGCTGCTGAGGTAATTAAACACCATGGAGAGGGCGTCCCGTTCCGAGATATGGCTGTGCTGTTCAGGACCAATTCGCGAGGCGAGGGCCTGTACAGGGAATTCGTGAAGCGCGGGATTCCGTGCGCGTTCGGCGGCAGGAAGGAAAATCCCTACGAGCACCCCGTTGCCCGCGATATCTTCGCCTACTTCGAGCTGGCGGCGGGCGGTGAAAAGCTCGATAGAAGGGCGCTGCTTCGGATTCTAAACGCCCCCGACAGAGGGATTCCCAGGGAGTCGGTGAACGGCGAAACGATAGACGTGGCGGCCTGGCTCCAGAGCCTGGAGGGGTATCCTTCGGCGCACCGCGGTGCTTCGGAGCTTATCGCGAAACTGCGGATTTTGGAGGGGCTTCCGCCGGCGGCGGGGGTTAACTTCGTCCGAAAGGGTCTCTCATACGAGAAGTATTTGAAAATCACTTCCGGAGGCTCGTCCGACACTCTTGGCAAAAACACGGAGATGCTCGAATTCCTCAGGACAGACGCGGCTGAGTATGTGGATTACTCGGAGTGGAAGGAGGCGGTCGAGGTCTTCTGCGAGAACTTCAGTGGAGGAACGAAGAAGGCCTCTTTAGATGATGACATGCTGCTTTTGTCCACTTTTCACGGCTCTAAGGGACTGGAGTTCGACAAGGTTTACATAACTGATCTTAACGACGGAATCTGCCCCTACCGTGACCCCGATGGAGTGGTAAATACCGAGGAGGAGAGGCGCCTGTTCTACGTGGCGATAACAAGGGCGAAGGAGTCTGTGTATATTTCCTATGTTCGTGAGTTCTACAATCACGAGGTGGAACCGTCCGGGTTTTTGCAGGAGATGATAGAAGATGGGCCGCCTTTGTGATATACTTATACTCGACGTTTTTACAGAAAGAGTAGTCTTATGAAAGCCTGGAAACACTTTTGCACAATCACGAAACATCGCATGTCCGTATGCAGTATTTGCTTCAAAATGGGCCTTTACAAGCAGGGATTGATGCATGATCTTTCGAAATATTCACCGTCGGAGTTCATCCCCGGTGCCAAGTACTTCGTGGGTTACAGGAGTCCCAACGACCTCCAGAGACAGGCCGAGGGATACTCCACCGCGTGGCTCCACCACAAGGGACGTAACCTTCATCACTTCGAGTATTGGACCGACTATCAGATTGACGAGAGCGGCCGTCCCGACGTGCGTCCCGTTCGCATGCCGGTGAAGTACGTGGCCGAGATGTTCGCTGACAGGATAGCGGCGTGCAAGACCTATAAGAAGGACGAGTACACCATTGACGATCCCCTCGCGTACTTCATGAGGGGCAAGCACCGCGCCAACTACATGCATGCCGATACGGAGGCGCTTCTGGAGCATCTTCTGACTAAGCTCAGCACCGACGGAGAGGACGCTACCTGTAAATACATTAAGACGCGCGTCCTCAAAGAGGGCTACGATATCTTGAAATAACTTCTTTACAATTGCCGTTCAATAGTATACAATTGTAATGTCTTAATAGCGCCGTGGTATGGTGCCGCGGCGCTTTTTTCTTCCATACATTTCCCGCGATTCTCAATGATTCAGAGGAATAACATATGTATAGCGTAATTACTACGGCTACCGTGCGCGCCATGGATGTGCGCTTCGTCTGCGTGGAGGCGGACGTGTCCGACGGTATGCCTTATTTCGAGATGGTTGGTTTTTTGTCCTCCGAGGTTAAGGAGGCCAAGGAGAGGGTCCGTACCGCTATGAAAAACAGCGGCTGTGCACTGCCTCCCCGCAGGATTACCGTCAATCTTTCCCCCGTTAATTTAAGAAAGGTCGGAAACATCTACGATCTTCCCGTTGCGATAGCCATAATGACGTCCATGGAGATAGTAAGGGCCCGCGATTTGGAGGACTTTATTGTCGTGGGCGAGATCGGACTCGACGGTCAGGTCCGGCGCGCCGACGGAATTTTACCGATCGTTTGTGCGGCGGCCGAGGCCGGGATAAAGGAGTGCATAGTGCCCGCCGCGAACATGCGGGAGGCCATGAACGTTGGCGGCGTCCGGATTGTCGGCGTGTCCTCGGTAACAGAGGCCAGGGACTACCTGAATTCATCGAGGGAAAAGCGGGACGAGTGGATCAGGAAAACTATGGTAAAGATGCCGGAGGCGGCGGCCGAATCCCATTCCGGGGAACAATGCGCCGGGCAGCCGGATTTCGCCGACATTCACGGCCAGTACATGGTTAAGCGCGCCTGCGAGGTGGCTGTGGCAGGGATGCATAACTTCCTTATGATAGGGCCTCCGGGCTCCGGCAAGACGATGATTGCCAGCCGCATACCGGGGATTCTGCCGCTGCCGGACTTTAGCGAGAGGATGGAGATATCGAAGATTTACAGCATTGCGGGCGAGCTCGGGAGCGATGAGGGGCTTATTGTAAACCGGCCTTTTCGCTCGCCGCACCACACGATCAGCGTGCAGGGCATGGTCGGCGGAGGGGCGATACCCAAGCCGGGGGAGATAACGATGTCGCACGGGGGCGTGCTGTTTTTAGACGAGCTGCCGGAGTTTAAAAAGTGCGTATTGGAGACGCTCAGGCAGCCGCTGGAGGACCGCAGGGTGTCGATTGTCCGCGCGACTGGGCGGTTCGAGTATCCGGCGGATTTCATGCTCGTTTGTGCGATGAATCCATGCAGCTGCGGGTATTATCCCGACAGGAACAGGTGCAACTGCAGCGTGGCCCAGGTTTCGGCGTATCTTCGGAAGATAAGCAGACCGTTGCTCGACCGCATAGATATAAGCGTCGAAGCGCCGAGGGTGACGTACAAAGACCTCGAGGGGAAGGGACCTGCGGGGGAGACCAGCGCCCGAATCAGGGAGAGGGTGACGGCTGCGCAGGCCATTCAGAAGGAGAGGTATAAGGATATGGGGATTCGATTTAATTCCCAGCTGACGGGCATGAATGTGGAGCGCATGTGCGGGCTCGATGAGGCCAAGAAGAGGCACATGAGCGAGATATTTGAGAAGATGAACCTGACGGCCAGGGGGTATTATAAGATTTTGAAGGTGGCCAGGACCATTGCCGACCTGGACGGGCGGGAGAAGGTGGAACTCGATGACCTTAACGAGGCGGTGATGTATAAGGGAATCGACGAGAAGTTTTTTGGGGAGGTGGTCTGATGAATTACTGCCTGTGGCTTTCATATGTCTGGGAGATTGGGGGTGTAACAAGCGGACGGATGATTGAGGCTGGCCTTGGAGCCGAGGACGTGTACAAGGCTGGCGAAGACGCTTTGAGGTCGCTTGAGATATTCGATAAAAAGCAGCTTTCGGCTATTGAGATGAAGAAAAAGGAGTTCGACTTTTCCCGCGAGGAGTATATGCTCGCGGAAAAGGGGATCGACTTTTATTGCAAGGAAAAGGGGCCTTATCCGGAAAGGCTTCGGTATATTTTTGACTCCCCTTACAGTCTCTTTGTTCGGGGGAAGCTTCCCGATGAAGAGACACCCGCCGTCGCGGTGGTGGGGGCCAGGTCCTGCTCCCCGTATGGAAAGGCGGTTTCCCGGGAGATCGGAGAGGGTCTCGCCGGTTACGGGATTAATGTAATTAGCGGAATGGCTCTGGGAATCGACGGCGAGAGCCAGAAGGGCGCGCTGTCCGCGGGAGGGAAGACGTATGCGGTTCTCGGGAGCGGTGTGGATATATGTTATCCTTCCGGAAACAGGAGGCTGTACGACGAGGTCAGGCGTCAGTGCGGGGTGATAAGCGAATTCTACCCCGGAACGGTCCCACAGGGGTGGAACTTCGTCTTGCGCAACAGGATAATCAGCGGGTTGTCAGACTGTGTGATAGTTGTTGAGGCGAAGGCGAAGTCCGGCTCTCTCATTACAGCGGAGTATGCGCTGCAGCAGGGACGGGATCTTTATGCCGTACCCGGGTATATTGACCAGGCGCTTAGCCGCGGGTGCAACAGGCTCATTCGCCAGGGCGCCGGAATCTTCGTCAGCGTGGACGATTTCGTGGAAGATGTGAGTTTTTTTGAACCTTTTTCTTCTTATCTAAAAGGGGTTAATTCTAAAAATAACTCGCGTGGGGGTGACGCCGAAGCGAACGGGGCGGATAATTTTAAACTTGTAAAATCCGAATCGGTGGTGTATAGTAGTCTCAATTTGTTGCCTAAGAGCCTTGAGGAGATAGGGGTTGAGTGCTCTCTGCCTCCCAGGGAACTCATCAAAGCTGTTTCTTCCCTGTGCAGTAAGGGGCTTATTTACGAATCTGCCAAGGGCAGGTATTCCAGAAAGAAAATGGGATAGGAACACATGGGGGCATTGCGGACTGGTTGCTTGTTTGGGGCGGCCCGGTCCGGGAGAAGTGACCTCTCATCGGGGTCGGATACTATATTAACGGATGGGACTTTAGAAACTATGGCAAAATATCTTGTAATTGTTGAGTCGCCTGCGAAGGTTAAGACTATTAAAAAATTTCTCGGTAAAAACTATGAAGTGGCCGCTTCGAACGGACACGTGAGGGACCTCCCCAAGAGTCAGCTGGGCGTGGATACGGATAACGATTTCGAGCCCCGCTACATTACCATAAGGGGTAAGGGCTCCGTGCTCGCCGACCTTCGAAAGAAGGTAAAGAAGGCCGATAAAGTATTCCTCGCGACCGACCCGGACCGCGAGGGAGAGGCTATATCCTGGCATCTGTATTATGCTCTCGGACTCGAGGATAAGGAGTTTTCCAGGATTAGCTTTAATGAGATTACCAAAAACGCCGTTAAGGAAGCCATAAAGAACCCGGGCAAGGTCGACATGAACCTGGTGGACGCTCAGCAGGCACGCCGCGTTCTCGACAGGCTCGTTGGATATAAGATTTCACCCCTTCTTTGGGTTAAGGTGAAGAGGGGGCTTTCGGCCGGACGAGTTCAGTCTGCGGCTCTGGATCTGGTATGCGAGAGGGAGGCGCAGATCGATGCGTTCATACCCGAGGAGTATTGGACTCTCGATGCCATCCTCGACGTGGAAGGAGAGAAGAAGCCCGTCACCGCCAAGTTCTACGGCGACTCTGACGGAAAAATTAAGATCCCCAACAAGGAGGAGATGGATAAGATAATCGCGGCCGTTAAGGACGCGGACTTCACCATCATCGAGGCTAAGAAGGGTACCCGCAAGAAGAATCCGCCCCAGCCTTTTACCACCAGTACCATGCAGCAGGCGGCTTCTTCGCAGCTTAACTTCACCACTCAGAAGACCATGCGCATCGCCCAGCAGCTCTACGAGGGAATCTCTATAAAGGGACGCGGCAATGCGGGTCTTATCACGTACCTTCGTACGGACTCCGTTCGTATATCCGACGAGGCTAAGGCTTCGGCGAAGGACTATATTTCCGGTGAGTACGGGGATGATTATGTAAACCTCAGCGACATGGACAAGGCCGGAAAGGGCAAGATTCAGGACGCTCACGAGGCCATACGTCCCACTGATATAACACTCACACCCGCGCTTGCTAAAGACTCGCTTACGCGAGATCAGTTCAGGCTTTACGGGCTTATCTGGAGGCGTTATGTGGCCAGCCGCATGACGCCGGCCATCTACGACACGGTTTCGGTTAAGATTAAGGCTGCGGATTATATATTCACGGTTTCCGCATCGAACCTCTCGTTCGACGGTTACTTCTGCGTGTATAAGGAGGATGTGGAGAAGAACACATCCAACGTGACGGTAAGGTCGCTCGATAAGGACTCTGTGCTTAAACTCGACGAGCTCAGTCCCGTCCAGCACTTCACCGAGCCGCCCGATCACTACACCGAGGCGACTCTCGTAAGGGCGATGGAGGAGCGCGGCATTGGGCGCCCGAGTACGTATGCCCCGACCATTACCACATTGCTGTCCAGAAGGTACATCCTCAAGGAGGAGAAGAAGCTCTTCGTGACGGAGATTGGTGAGGCAGTCGACGGAATCATGAAGGAGTCCTTCCCTGAGATTGTAAACCTGAACTTTACGGCAGACATGGAGACCAGACTCGACGAGGTCGAGCAGGGCAACATGGAGTGGAAGCAGATAATGAGGGACTTCTATCCCGACTTCGAGAAGGAGCTCGAGGTGGCGGAGAAGGAGCTCGAGAAGATAGAGATTAAGGACGAGGAGACCGATGTTGTCTGCGACAAGTGTGGCAGGAACATGGTCATCAAGTACGGGCCCCACGGAAAGTTCATGGCATGCCCCGGATTCCCGGAGTGCAAGAACACCAAGCCCTACCTCGAGAAGGCCGGGATGCCCTGTCCGTTGTGCGGCAAGGACGTCCTTATAAAGAAAACCCGCAAGGGCCGCAGATACTACGGCTGCGAGGACAATCCCGACTGCGAGTTCATGTCGTGGCAGAAGCCCGCTCCCGAGCTTTGCCCCAGGTGCGGCAGCTTCATGACCGAACGCGGCAGGAAGTATCTGTGCTCCAACAAGCAGTGTGGTTTTGTGAAAAAAATTGATGAAAACACCGAAAATTAAGAAATTTTCGGAAATTATCGACAAATTGTTGCGAGTTTTTCCCGTTTGTGATACAATGACAAAAGTTTCTTGAAAGTCATCGCATACGGGAGGTGCTTTTATGAGCAGCGTTAAATTATTAGATAAGACGCGTAAAATCAACAAACTTTTGCACAATAACAATTCGTCAAAGGTTGTATTTAACGATATATGCGCAGTGCTTACCGACATTCTCTCTTCGAACATCCTTGTGATAAGTAAGAAGGGAAAGGTGCTTGGATGCAGTGCGTTTGAGGGAAACGGCGAGATTCACGAGATGCTCTCCACGGGTGTGGGCGATTTCATTGAGAACATCCTCAATGAGCGTCTGCTGGGGATTCTTTCCACAAAGGAGAACGTGAACCTTACCACGCTCGGATTCGAGGATCCTGAGATCTCCAGCATTAGGGCCGTGATTACTCCGATTGTGATTGCGGGAGAGCGCCTTGGCACCCTCTTTGTGTATAAGAACAACGAGGAATACACCATTGACGACATCATCCTGTGCGAGTACGGCACCACTGTTGTGGGCCTTGAGATGATGCGCTCCGTGAACGAGGAGAATGTAGAAGAGAGCAGGAAGATTCAGGTGGTTAAGTCCGCTATCAGCACGCTTTCTTTCTCCGAGCTCGCGGCCATCATACATATCTTCGACGAGCTCGATGGCAAAGAGGGCATCCTTGTCGCCAGTAAGATTGCTGACAGGGTGGGCATCACGCGCTCGGTTATCGTCAACGCACTTCGCAAGTTCGAGAGCGCAGGCATCGTCGAGTCCAGGTCGTCCGGTATGAAGGGCACTTACATTAAGGTTCTTAACGACGTGATCTTTGATGAGCTCGATGCTATCAAGAAAGAGAACGAAAACTCATAACTGTTTTCTTCATACAGGTTAAGTAATAGTGACAAACGGCCGATAAATATCTTTGAAAAGAGAATATCCGTTGTGTCGTTTCATGGATTGAAGAATGCGACAGATAAAGGGATTTATGGAGGTTGAGCCTCTGTTAATCCCTTTTTGTTTATATAAAAAACAATTATTCGGGAAGCTAATACTTGTTTTTTGTAGAAAAGCGTTTATAATAATACTATATGATGTGTCTGATGAGTCGAAGTGTGTCCATTTGTTGTGGATTACATAATGGCATACAGGCGTGTTATATAGGCCACGGAGGTGAATGTATGGCTGTAGGTTTGTATGATTATGTTGATGTGCTGGCAAAGGCGGCAGACGCCAGCTGGCTGAAAAACGAGACGATATCACAGAATATCGCTAATGTTGACACGGTCAATTACAACCGTCAGGATGTAGATTTTGAGGGGGCACTCCAGCAGGCTCTTCTTAAGAATTCTTACATCTCACTTGATGATAAGGTTTCCCACCTGGACATGTCCGATTTGGACGTTAAGGCCTTTACCGAATACTCTACGTATTCCTACAGGCTCGACGGTAACAATGTGGACATCGACACCGAGAATGTCGAGCTCGCCGCGAATCAGCTGGTATACCAGGGATTGACGAGCAGTATTACTTCTGAACTTGCCCGCATCGAGTCGGTTTGCAAGTAGCGGGTTATGAAAGGGAGGTAGAGCCATGTCATTATTTCAATCATTTGCCATAAACTCATCGGGTATGACCGCGCAGCGTTTCCGCACGGATATCATAGCCGAAAACGTAGCAAACGTTACCACCACGCGTACAGAGGACGGGGATGTCTACACGCGCCAGGTGGTTACCTTCGAGGAGAAGAGGACGACGGCCCTCCGCCATATCCTTAACAGCACCAGGGGTGACTTTAGGGGTGACGGCGTGAAGGTTACCAGCGTCCAGGAAGACACGGACACGGAGTATGTTGTCGAGTATGATCCCTCTCATCCCGATGCGGACGAGTATGGATACGTCACATATCCCAACGTGAATATAGTAACCGAGATGACTAACCTCATTGATTCCAGCCGTTCATATGAGGCGAACGCCACGGCGTTTGAGTCCAGCAAGTCCATTGCTTCGACCGGTTTGAATATCGGCAAGTAGTCTTTTGATTAGGAGGATTTTATGGATCACATCGCATCATTGACGAGCGTCAGTTCGGATAAGGTATACGAGCAGCTGAAGAATTTCGGCGTTGATACTTCTACGGCTAATGAGGACAGCTTTGAGACGCTGTATAATTCTGCGGTTACTCTGATTACGGAGACCAATTCCCTGCAGGATGCCGCGGAGACGGAAGAGATAAACTTTGCGCTGGGCTACTCAGACGATACGCACACGCTGCAGATCGCCGAAGAGAAGGCCAACATTGCGCTTCAATATACCATCGCTGTGCGTGACAGGTTCCTCGAAGCATACGACACCATCATGCAGATGCAGGTATAAAAGGGCGGAGGAACGCCCGTTAAAGCCTTCCTTTTTATGAAAATCGGGAAGGGGAGTAACAAATATTCTAAAATTCAGTAAGGGTGGAGATGGAGCATGCCTGAAAGACTTAAAGGGATTTTGAATAAGGTTTTGGAGTGGTGGAATAAATTCACCATTAAGCAGAAGACCCTCATTGGCAGCATCACAGGTGTCGTCGTAGTGGCTCTTGCCATACTCATCTTCACAGTCACCCGTCCCACCTGGATTACTCTTACGGTTTGCGAGAGCGAGACGGAGGCTTCCGAAGTCGTCGAGCTCCTCGAGGGAGACGAGATTGAGTACAAGACTTCGTCTGACGGTCTCACCATCTCGGTCCTTCAGAAGGACGAGGCGGATGCCCACCTTCTTCTGGGATCCAACAGCATATCCACCGACGGATATTCCATAGACGATGTTTTCGACGGCAGTTTTTCCACTACCGAATCCGACAAAGAAAAGAAATACCAGCTTTATCTCGAGGAGAAGATAAGGGACGACCTTGTCGATGCGCTTGATATAGTGGAAGATGCCGAGGTTAACCTCAGTATGCCCAATAACGACGGCACGATTCTCTCTCAGCAGGAGGATACGTACGCCGGTGTTATGCTAACTCTTAACGACGAGATGACCGAGGATCAGGCCGCGGGTATAGCCAATTTCGTTGCCACATCCGTCGGAAACGACAACACGGACAACATCCTGCTCCTCGATTCGGCCAGCAATGTGCTTTTCTCGGGAGCCGATTCCGACAGCGACTCGGTTTATTACACATCGGCTGCTCAGACAGCCATCCAGAAGAAGGCTCAGGAGAACGTAAAGAGCCAGGTTTCCGACGTGCTCATGGGATCCACACTCTTCGACAATGTGGAGGTGGGCCTTAACCTCAAGCTCGACTTCGACGAGGAAGAGGTCAACGACACGTATTACTACGTTGAGGAGGGTAATACCCAGGGATACCTCGACGAGGAGACCACCTACAGCGAGGAGACTCAGGGTGGATATTCGGGTGTTCCGGGCACGGATTCGAACGACGAGACCACTTACGTTATCGATACAGACGATTTGACGTATTCCACGGTTGAGGAGGTTACGAAGGACTACCTTCCCAACGTCAAGGTGACCACCACCAAGAAGGCCACGGGAACCATTATCCCTGACGAGTCCTCCATTACGGTCGTTGCCAGCAACTACGTCGTATATAACGAAGACGAAATGAAGGCCGCCGGTGAGCTCGACGATCAGACGTTCGAGGAGTTCGTTGCCGCCAATTCCGAGAAGGTTCAGCAGGAGGCTTCCGAGGATTATATTGCCGCCGTGGCCAATGCCACAGGTATCGATCAGGAAAACATTACCCTTCTGGTTTACGATGTGCCTTTCTTCCAGTATTCGGAGAACGAGTTTGACGTTACGGATTACCTGCAGTTCATAATTGCTGCAGCCATCCTGATAATGCTTGGATTCGTCATCTTCCGCAGCACCAGGTCTCAGAGCGAGGAGGAGCCGGAAATTGAGCCCGAGCTCTCCGTTGAGGATCTTTTGGAGTCCACCAAGGAAGAGGAGCCTATTCTTGAGGAAATCGGATATGCAGAGAAGTCCGAGGCCCGTGTATTGATTGAGAAGTTTATTGATGAGAATCCCGCAGCTGTTGCATCGTTGCTCCGCAATTGGATCGAAGATGACAGCAGTGAATGGGATTAGGAGCATAGTATATGAGTAGCGCCATCGATGAAATGACCGGCGTTGAAAAAGCCGCAGTCCTCCTGATTGCAATAGGACCGGAGAAATCCGCGCTAATATTTCAGCATCTGAAGGAGGAAGAGATAGAGCAGCTCACTTTGGAGATTGCGAACACCAGAAGTGTATCTCCGGGAGTTAAAGAAGAGGTCCTCCAGGCATTCTATCAGGTTTGCCTCGCGCAGCAGTACATTGCGGAGGGCGGTATTTCTTATGCCAAGGATCTTTTGGAGAAGGCCCTGGGAGCAGAGCAGGCGGATCTGGTTATTTCCAGGCTTACGTCCTCGCTGCAGGTTCGTCCTTTCGAGTTCGTTCGAAAGACAGAGCCCGGACAGCTGCTCACCTTCATACAGGACGAGCATCCTCAGACTATCGCTATGATTTTGTCTTATCTGTCGGCCAGCCAGGCCGCCATGATTCTGGGCGCATTGCCGCCTGATAAGCAGGCAGATGTCTCCAAGCGTATCGCCATGATGGACAGGACCTCTCCTGACGTCGTTAAAGAGGTCGAGCGTGTTCTCGAGCGTAAGCTCTCATCGCTGGTGAACCAGGACTACACCATTGTCGGCGGCGTGGATGCTATCGTAAACATCCTGAATACCGTAGACAGAGCCACAGAGAAGAACATCATGGAGTCTCTCGAGATCGAAGAGCCCGAGCTCGCAGACGAAATCCGCAAGAAGATGTTCGTATTCGAGGATATCCTTCTTCTCGACGACAGGGCCATCCAGCGCGTGCTGCGTGATGTCGACAATAACGACCTCGAGCTGGCCCTTAAGTCTGTTAACGAGGATGTTCAGAGCGCCATCTTCAGGAATCTGTCCAGCCGTCTCGCTTCCATGATCCAGGAGGATATGGAGTTCATGGGACCTGTTCGTATGAAGGATGTTGAGGACGCACAGCAGAAGATCGTAGGAATCATCCGCAAGCTCGAGGATTCCGGTGAGATCATCATCTCCAGAGGAGGAGGCGACGAGATCATTGCTTAACATGTATAAAAACGTTACCGGCGGCTTCTATAATTCCGAGGAAGCCGAACCGGTGGTTATTAATTCCGATAAGCTTCTTGAAGAGAGACTCGCACAGATGGAAGCCGATAGACCTCCCGAGCCCGAGGTGTCTGATGAAGATGTTCCGGACGATGAGGAGGTTCGTTTTTTAGAGGGGGTAGAGGCTCTCGTTCGAGACGATCCCGATTACCACTCCGAATACGACGAGCCCCCTGTCGAGGAGGAGGCGATAGACCCCGTCGAGGAAGCCAATGTTGCTGCCCAGCAGATTATCGATCAGGCGAACGAGGACGCCGAGCAGATCATTTCGCAGGCCAGGCTGAAGGCCGACCAGATTATCGCTACAGCGAAGGAGCAGGGATACGCCGAAGGGACGGAGCAGGCCCGGGCTGAAATCGAGGAGCTTACCAGGGAGTTCGAGAATAATAAGATTGCCTGGGAGAACGAGGTGAAGATTCGCGAGGCCGGCATGGAGAGGGATCTGGTCGATAAGATTCTCGCCGTCGTAGACAAGGTCTTCAGGCTCAGCATCTCCGATGATAAAAACATGATCCTTCAGATGGTGACTGATGCGCTTTCCGGCATCGAGGGCGCCAGGAGTTTCACCATAAAGGTTAGCCCCGGCAACGTGGCCTTCATGGAGAGCATCTCGGATTCTCTCAGGAGGAAGGTCGGTAGCGGCGTGTCCATAGAGGTGACCTCGGACCCGGCCCTCGATGAGATGCAGTGCATGATCGAAACCGAGACGGGACTTTTCGATTGCTCGCCGCTGCGCGAGTTCGACAATCTCGTTCGTAGTATCAGGATGCTTAGTGCTGAGTGATTCTTGAGCGGAGTAAGTTATGGATGCTTTGAATCTGGAAAAATACGACGTTCTTATGGAACGCACATATTTTGACCGGTTGGGGACGATTTCCAAAATCGTAGGACTTACCATTGAGTCCATCGGTCCCGAGGCGAAGCTGAACGATCTTTGCCGAATATACCCCGATTCCGACAGAAACAGAGATAACTGTGTTTATGCCCAGGTAGTTGGCTTCAGAGACAACTGCCTGCTTCTTATGCCCTTCGATTCTGTCGACGGCATAGGCCCGGGGTGCATAGTGGAAAACACCGACCATCCGCTCACGGTCACCGTTAGTGACGATCTTTTGGGGCACCTGGTGGATGGTCTGGGACGTATTGCCGACGGAGGCGATGACCCGATAGAGATTCACGGTAAGCAGTATCCCGTTGATGCGCTTCCTCCGGAGCCCATGGACAGGGTCATCATAAACGAGGTCCTTCCGCTGGGGGTTAAGGCCGTGGACGGCTTGATAACCGTCGGATGCGGGCAGCGTATCGGAATATTCGCCGGCTCGGGCGTCGGCAAGAGTACGCTCATGGGAATGTTCGCCCGTAACACCAAGGCTGATATAAACGTCATCGCGCTCATCGGAGAGCGCGGCAGGGAGGTGCGCGAGTTCGTGGAGAGGGACCTCGGCGAGGAGGGCATGAAGCGCTCCGTGGTAGTGGTTGCCACCAGCGATAAGCCTGCCCTCATTCGTAAGACGGCTGCGAAGACGGCCACTGCGATTGCAGAGTACTTCCGCGACAAGGGCATGAACGTGCTTCTCATGATGGACTCGATGACGCGTTTTTCGATGGCGCAGAGGGAGATCGGATTGGCGTCCGGTGAGCCTCCCGTTACCCGGGGATATCCGCCCAGCGTGTACTCGGAGATGCCCAAGCTCCTCGAGCGCGCCGGAATGAGCGACGTGGGTTCCATCACCGGGTTGTACACCGTCCTGGTCGACGGGGACGACTTCAACGAGCCCATCACTGATACGGCACGTTCCATCCTGGACGGCCATATTGTGCTCTCGAGAGAACTGGCGCAGAAGAACCACTATCCGGCGATAGATGTGCTGGCCAGTATTTCCAGGTGCATGTCCTCGATCGTTACGAAAGACCACAAGGCCGCCGCCGGTCGCATGAGGAATGTTATGTCAACCTACGATTCGTCTGAGGACCTCATCAATATCGGCGCATATAAATCCGGGTCCAACAAGGAAATAGATTATGCTATCATGAAGCATGAGGAGGTCGAAAGCTTCCTCCTTCAGGATACTATGGAGAAGACCGACTTCGACGAATCAATCCGCGCCATGGAGGGGATATTCGGCATAGGGGAACCCGCCGATGCTCCTGAAGGGGCGGAGAGCGCCGGATGACGGAGGGCTGACTCATGAAGAAATTCAGATACAGGATGGAAAACGTCCTTAACATAAAGCTGCAGCTCGAAGAGCAACAGAAGATCCAGTTCACCATTGCCAGCAATAAGGTGGAAGAGGAGAAGGAGAAGCTCAAGCAGATGGTCGTTCGCCAGAACATGTTCCAAGCCAGGCTTAAGGAGGAGCTGAGCTCCGATGAACTGAACCTCATGGAGGTCCGGCTCGCCAGGGACGGCATCGAATACATGAAGCGGGTTATCAGGGAGCAGATGTTCGCCATATCGAAGGCGGAGAAGGCGCTGGAAATCGAGCGCAAGAAGCTCAACGACATCAGAATCGAGCGAAAGACCCAGGAGAAGCTTAAGGAATACGCCTTCGAGGAGTATAAGAGGGAATTTGCCGCGGAAGAGGCTCGTGAAATCGACCAGACCGTGACTTACACATACAGCACGCAGAACGCATAGTAATGACAGGAGATCACTATGGCCAAAGAGGATAAGGAAGATAAGAAGGCGGCTAAGGCCGCGAAGAAAGCCGCGAAGAAGGCGGCCAAGGAAGCCAAGAAAAAGAACAAGAACTCACCCGATGAAGTGGATGAGGAAGAAAGCGGCGGCGGCATAATCATTGCCGTTGTTACTCTCGTTATCATAATCATATGGCTGGCGATTTTTGCATTGCTGGTTAAGCTCGACGTGGGCGGATTTGGATCGACCATACTCAGGCCGCTCCTTCAGAACGTTCCCTACATCAACAAAATCCTTCCGGATGACTCGAACGTTTCGACGGAGTCCGGCGACGCCGAGTACGGCTATTCCTCGCTGTCTGAGGCCATAGAGCAGATAAAGAAGCTCGAGACGCAGCTCGACTCCGCAAACACCAAGAACGAGGAGCTTGAGAAGCAGATTTCCTCGCTTCAGGCGGAGGTTTCGCGCCTCTCTGTATACGAACAGGAACAGGCCGAATTTGAAGAATTAAAAGAAAATTTTTATAAAGAGGTTGTTTTTTCCGACGTAGCACCCGATATAACAGAATATCAGGCATGGTATGAGTCTATCGACTCGGAAAATGCAGCAGAATTATATAAACAGGTTATCCAGCAGGAAGAGACGGACGAGGAAGTCCAAAATTACGCCAAGACCTATTCCGCGATGGACCCGGGCAAGGCGGCCTCACTCATGGAAGAGATGACGGATAATTTAGACCTGGTGGCACAGATCCTCGAGAACATGGATACTGAGTCGAGAGCCAAGATAATGGATGAGATGGATTCCGAATTCGCGGCCACTATAACGGCTTTGATGTCACCGACCTGAAAAACCCAATGATTGTAACCGGTTAAACCGGATGCAATAAAATCTTTTTCAGAAAGGAGGAAACAATAGTGGGAAATCTCAGTATTTCGAACATCGTCTCTAACATCTCTGCAGACGCTACGATGGGCGTACAGATGACCGGTGATCTACAGGACCATTTCGGTTCACTTCTGTCTACCGTTGGCAATCAAATCTCCAACACAAACACCGTCGCAAAGAGCAATGCGGACTTAGGCGCATCGACTTCCGGAGTGAAGACGTCAGATGTGACTTCCGAGGCTTACGACCGTGAGAGTTCCAAGGTCGTATCCAAGATCGACACCAGGGAAGAGTCTTCCGTCGATAACGATGCGGTTAAGGAAGCGGTTGAAGAGGCTGTAGGAGAGATTAAAGAGGCAGTTAAGGAGCAGCTTGGCGTTACCGATGAGGACATCGAGAACGCGATGGCTACACTGGGGCTTACTGACATGGATCTTATCACAGATAAGGGACTCGCTCAGCTGTCCACAGAGCTTCTGGGAGTAGAATCTCCGGCAGAGCTTCTCATGAATGAGGAGTTTCAGAATCTGCTCACCGACTTCTCCGCCATCGTAAGCGAGCTTACGCAGACCACAGGGATGGATGTTCAAACGATTCAGCAGATGCTTGATTTCGAGATGCCTAAGGTTGATGTTCAGACCCCGCAGGTACCCGATCAGCAGATCGTCCCCGGTGAGCAGGCACAGCCCGTCGCTCAGTCGGACGTGACGCAGGAGACGGTTGAGGCGGAGCAGAGCGGCCAGGCGCCGGTTGAGAGCGAAGAGGCGGTTAGCAATGACCCCCGAATCACCGTTGAAGTACAGGAGAGCCGACCGGTTTCCAACGAGACTAAGGCACAGGAGCCTGTAGTGCAGGAGGGCGAAATCGCCGAGGAGGAAGTTTCACCCGAACTTCAGAAGGCGCAGGCCTCATCCGAACAGTCCATGAATCAGGGACAGACGGGAGAAGAGGCGGACGACGGCATGGACGGAGCTAAGCTCGCCGAAGAAGAGCTGATTGTCAGTGACGAGGGTTCGCAGAAGGATAGCCTTTTCGCAAATACCGTCAATGCGGCAGCCGGTTCCACTCAGGCACAGGCCGGCGATGCGGTGACCACCGCACAAGCGTCTCAGGCGGCACCTCAGACAGCTTCTTACATCTCCGCGGAGACTGCACAGAGCATGATATCTCAGGTCAGCCAGCAGGTGATGATTCAGATCAGCGCGGAAGAGTCCACCATGGAGCTCGAGCTTAATCCGGCATCTCTCGGCAGACTGGTTATTTCGGTAACCACGAGGGGCAACGAGGTTTCGGCTCAGCTGTTCGCGCAGGACGAGGCAGTTAAGAGTGCACTCGAGAGCCAGATGGCTACGCTTCGCGAGAATCTCTCCGAGCAGGGCTTTAAGGTTCAGGCGGTCGAGGTTACCGTAAAGGAGCACGCATTCGACAGAAATCTCGAGCAGCAGGCCAGGGACGAGCAGAGTCGTCAGCAGGCTCAGGAAGAGGCTTCAGCCGGAACCAGAAGGAACATCCTTCGCGGAGAGCTTGACGATCTTCAGGGTCTTATGACCGACGAGGAAGCTCTCATTGCCAAGATGATGAGCGAGAACGGCAACTCTATGGACCTCACAGCTTAGTGATTAAAGACACAGGAAGGAGGAAGAATGGGACTTACTATTGAGAACGGACAGATAGTTTCCGGAACGACCAACGACGCGAAGACCACGACCAGCACGGCTTCCAACGAGATAGATTCCGATACTTTCCTTACGCTGCTTGTAGCAGAGATGGAGAATCAGGATCCCCTGGAGCCTACCAGCAATACCGAGTGGGTATCCCAGTACGCGACATTCACCCAGGTTGAGCAGATGAGTGAGTTGGTTAGCACCGTTACCAATCAGTCCGCATACGATCTGGTTGGAAAGACTGTTATAGTTGTCGACGACTCTAGCAGCACAGGATATGCGACCGGCGTGGTTGATTACGTTACCACCGAGGACGGCGAACTCGTGATGAGCATTAACGGCAGCACCTATACTATGGACGAGCTCGACAGCGTCGTTAATAACGACTACCTCACGGCGGTATCCGTTTCGCTTACGTTTGAGGCGATTATGGACGCTCTTCCCGATGCGGTTGATGTTGACGCCGACGATGTGGATGCTATCGAAGCGGCCAGAGAGGCATACGACTCCATGACCGACTACCAGAAGACGTTTGTAGCCAGCACATACGTGGACAAACTCGAGGCACTCGAGGCAGCGGTGGCGGCTCTCGGATTGTCGGACACGACTGAGGAGACTACGGAAACTACCGAAACCACGGAAACGACGGATTCCACCGAGACTACGGAAACCACGGAGACTACGGAAACTACGGAGACTACGGAAACTACGGAAACCACGGATTCCACGGAAGAAACAGAGTAAAGAAAACCTGAGAAAAGGATTTCGGATCATGGAGGTACTAATATGGCCAAGATAAACACAGGCTTCTCCTCCATCGAACAGGTTAGAGGAGAATACCTTAAGGAAAATCCGAAAAGGGTCGATAATAATATCGAAGGCTTTTCTTCCTTTGAAGAAATTCTAAAATCCGTTGAGGAGCGCAATGAGGCGCAGGAATTAAAGTTTTCGAGGCACGCATCCCAGAGGTTATCGGATCGCAGCATCGATCTTTCGGAAGAACAGGTTGATCGCCTCAACACCGGAGCCACGATGGCAAAGGAGAAGGGTATTAACAATTCCCTGATAATGGTTGACTCTTTGGCGTTCATCGTCAACACACCGAATTCCACGGTAGTGACGGCGCTTGACAGCACCGAGAGCAACAGCAACGTATTTACAAATATTGATGGGGCAGTGGTAATATAGCCGGACCTTTCAGGCGGTTATTTCCCTTTGACCGACAGATAAGGGAAACCCACGAGCCCCCTCTAAAAAGAGGAGGACATGTCTTATGATGAGATCACTCTATTCTGCTGTGTCTGGTCTTAAAACACATCAGAGCAAGATGGACGTTATCGGTAACAACATCGCAAACGTTAACACCGTAGCATTCAAGTCCACATCGGTTACTTTCAACGACGTATTATATCAGACCACATCCAAGGCTTCCGGATCCAATGAAGTTACCGGTACCGGCGGTGTGAATGCTAAGCAGATCGGTCTCGGTGTTACCACCGCGGCTACAAAGATCGCTATCTCGACCGAGGGCGCTACCCAGACCACGGGTGATGCTCTTGACCTGAAGATTTCCGGAACGAACTTCTTCGTAGTCAGCAACGGATCGAGCAACTACTTCACCCGCGACGGTTCGTTCTACATTGACGGTAACGGAAACCTCTGCATGAGTTCCACCGGATACAATGTAATGGGATGGCAGGCAGTGACCGATTCCGACACCGGTGAAATCACCATCCAGAAGGATACCGTATCCAAGCTTCAGCCCATGACGGCGGCTAACCTCGTTTCCCCGCCTGAGGCTACCACGGCAGCCGTTGCCAGCGGTATCATCGACAACAACTCATCCGCGCTCACTAACGGCGGATATATCATGACCCTCGGCTTCTATGACAGCCTCGGCTATTCTTACACGGCCAAGTTCGTTGTAGATAACCTCAACACCGACTCCGATGAGATCACGATCTTCGACCTTAACCTTAAGGACATCGTGGACTCCGACGGAAATTCCATCCTCGACCTTAATCAGGACGGAGACTACGAGGATGACGGCGAGGTGGATCCCACCGCATTGTTTGCCGAGATGAATATCGTTTACAACGCGTCCACCGGTGCTTTCTCATCGGCCACTTGCACGGACAACGCCGATCAGATTTACACCGACGATGACGGAGATGTACTTGGTGTTAACCTTCTCCTTGCGGAGAACACCACGCTGAACGCCGACCTCAACTTTGAGAACATCGCTATTGATTTCACCAACTCGTATAACTACGACAACGACGGAACATCGACGCTCGGTCTCGACAGAGGCGATTCCGACGGCAATAACGCCGGATACGCTGTTGGCTCCATGACCGGTCTCTCCATTTCCAATAACGGTGAGATCTACGGTACATACGACAACGGTACCACGGTTCTCCTTTGCCAGATTGCCAGCGCATCCTTCGCGAACCCCTCCGGTCTCGAGTCTCTCGGTAATAACTGTTACGCAGAGACCCTTAACTCCGGTGAGTTCGACGGAGTCGGCGAGGACGTGACCGCTAATTCCGGTTCCATGACCTCCGGCGTTTTGGAGATGTCGAACGTCGACCTTTCCTCCGAGTTTACTGAGATGATCACCACGCAGCGTGGATTCCAGGCGAACTCCAGGGTTATTACCACCTCCGATACGCTCCTCGAGGAGCTTATCAACCTGAAGAGGTAATAGCGGGTTGATGCTTTAAAAAGTAACTATTCCGGCCACTACATCTGATAGGATGTAGTGGCTGTTTGATTTACATAAAAAAATTTATTTTTTTTTAATAAAAAATTGTATTATG
>JAILAS010000086.1 GCA_024681495.1 Eubacterium sp.
CTTAAGCCTTATTCCCTTCTTAACCAGCTCCGCAAGAAGGAAGCGGTTGTTCAGGGCGTTATCAATCATTCTCTTAAACGTAGCAAATGAGCTGCTCTTGTTCGTAGCCGTAGCTGAACTCATAAAAATCTCCTAAATCAAGTAACTTTATCGGGACCGGCCTATGCCTTAAGCATATCAATGGTGCGCTGAAGCCCCTTCTTAATGTCGTACCCGGCCTTATATCCCAGCGCGTTAATCTTCGCGGGATCCAAAAGCGCCTTGGTCGCGGTGGAATATCCCCTCGCCTCGGCCGCATCGGGCAGCTCGAAGACGACCTTCGTGCCCACGTAGTCCGCGATGATTTGCGAAAGTTCCTTTAACGTTATATCGGACGCTGCGTCCGAAACATTATAGGCCTCGCCCTTTTCCCCGGCCAGCAGGCAATAGAAAACGCCCGCCACCGAATCGGCCACATAGCTGTAGGAATAGAGCTGATTGCCCTCGGACTTGAGGACAATGTCCTCTCCCGACACTCCCTTGTTTATAAACTGCGAGAGCGCCTTGGTGTCGGTCTTAAGGAGCGTGGGTCCGTAGGTGCGCGAGAGACGCGCAATCACCACGTCCATGTCCTTCTGGGAGATGTACGCCTGGCACAGGGCTTCTCCGGCCCTCTTGCTCTCGGGGTATCCGGCTCTGAGCGTGTTGCAGTCGATGTAGCCCAGATAGTCCTCAGAGAACTTCTCGGTATCACCCCTGTTCTCCCCGTATACCTCCACGGATGATGCGAAGATAAACCTCTTATTGCCGTGGCTTGCGCCGTATTCGAGGAGGTTGTTGGTGCCGATGATGTTCGCCGTCACCGTACCGATGGGATTGGTCGAATACGCCATCGGATGCGTATTGCTGGCGAAATGAAACATGTAGTCGGCCTGCACATCCCCGAGCGCCGAATCGTCCAGCGCCTTATTTATGTCGCAGGAAACGAACTCGAGCCTGTCGTCGTCGAGCAGGTCGCCGAAACGCTCCCTCGCCTTTTCAGCATTTCTTCCAAGCGCGAAGATCTTAATCCCCGTCGGGAATTTGCTCATAAGCACATCGATGAGAAAGCTGCCAATCATTCCGGTAGCGCCGGAGATGACGAAGCTGCTGTTCTCGAGCCTCTCCCACTGAAGGGGAAGCCCCTTAACGTACTCCACGTCCTGTCGATACAATTCGCTTCCGATCACTGAATTCATAATGATATCCCTCTTTTACTTAAGCCACTTGTCTTTATCGGCCTTAAGGTACGACTTGAACATCTCCAGGTCGTCCTTGGTGGTGAGCTTGATGTTCTTATCGGAACCGGCGGCGAAGTACAGCCTGTGTCCGAGCTCCACCATCATCGTGTTGGTGTATGACGAGCCGTAGATACCGATCTCCTTATCAAAAGCCTCGTGATATGCCTGATCGAGAAGCCCAAACTCGTACGCCTGAGGAGTAGACACCCTTCGGAGCGTCTCTCTGGGGATGTACTCCGTGGTGGTGTTCTCGTCGTCAGGGGAAATCTTGAAAATCTGCTCGTTATAGGGCATGGAGGTAACCGCATTGCCCTTTTCCCGGCAGACCCTGATAACGTCGGAAAGGACGTTATCGTCTACGAGGGGACGGATTCCGTCGTGGATGATAACCGTATCGCCCTCCTTGCAAACGCCCTCGAGCGCGAACACGCCGTTACGAATGGACTCCTGAGCGGATCCTCCTCCGCTTACCACCTTATCAAGCTTGGTTATGTCGAACTGCTTGGCATATGCCTTAAGCATGTCATGCCAGCCCTCGATGCAGACCACCTCAATGGCGTCGATCTGCGGATGATTCTGGAAAGCCTCGAGCGTGTAGATGATAATAGGCTTATCGTACACGTTGATAAACTGCTTGGGAATCTCCTGATTCATTCTGGAGCCGACTCCGCCGGCAATAATAACTGCTACATTCATTTTTTTGCCTCCTTCGTGAGGTTAAATATCGTACTTATCTCCGATATCACGGATCTGCTCCTCCGAGAAGCCCTCCGTGCTTTCCTTCTTGAAAATAATCTTTACCGTCTCCAGTATTATCTGGATATCCAGCAGGAACGAGTAGTCCACGATGTAAATTAAATCCATCTTCAACTTATCAAGGGCGGTCGTGTTGTACTTGCCGTACACCTGGGCGTAGCCCGTGAGTCCACCCTTCACCTTAAGCCTGAACTCGAACTCGGGTATGATCTGCGAGTACTTCTCGTAGTGCTCGAGCCTCTCGGGACGCGGGCCCACCACGCTCATCTCACCCTTGAGGATGTTTATGAACTGGGGCAGCTCGTCCACCCTGACGGCACGAATGAAGTGCCCAACCCTGGTGACTCTCTCATCGCCCGCCGCAGCGGGAACAGGCCTGCCGTCCTCCTCGGCGTTCTCCACCATGCTTCGGAACTTATATATCCAGAAGTTCTCTCCGTTCTTGGTGCATCTCTCCTGCTTGTAGAAGATGCTCCCTCCGTCGTCGAGCTTGATGGCAATGGCCGTAATCAGGAATATCGGCGACGTGATTATAAGGGCCACGAGCGAGAAGACGATATCAAATGTCCTCTTAATAAACCTCTGATCCACAGAAATCTCCGCGTTTCTAGCGAGATAAATCGGCGAGTCGAAGTAGTTTATGTTCTCGGTTCCCTTCACCACGATATCCGGTATCTTAGGTGTAAAGTAAAGCCTCTTCGAGGTATCGTAACAATACTTGATGATGAGGTTTCTGTACTTACTGGGTATGTCATTGCACAGGACCGCGTCGTATTCGTCTATCCTCTTGACGATGTCGTCCATCGGCTCGTGTACCGATATTGCCTCGCATATGTGGTACTTATCCTTGCGGACGTTCATCTTGTCCATAAGGCTGTTCTTATGGTCCCCGTATATCTGGAGCATGCGCAGCGGTGGGAACAGCTTCTTGTATATGGCCATGAAGACCAGCGGCAAAACCACCGCCAAAACCAGCTGTATGGCGCCTACCTTGCAGATGGGACCCACGATCCTCATCATCTTCCGGATGTTACCGCCCGTCAGTACGATGATCAGGTATCCGAAGATGTTCGATGTGACCACGGCGAGCATCTGCGATGCCACGATGTTCAGCAGCTTTTTCTTTCCTATTCCGAACCCGTCCCAGAGCTTGAGAGAGACCCATACACCCAAAAAGTACAGGAAGATAACCAGCCAGTTACCCTTCTGATCGAACCGCCTGATGAAGCGATTCAGCTCCTCATACCACACATGGGCGAACACCCATACAAATGCGATGAGGAAGAGTGTATTCGTGATTCTTCTGTACAAGCTCCGATAAGGTTCAAAGCGATTCTCTCGAATCGAGTACTTTATATCACTCATTTAAATTCCCTGCTGCAGACCTCTAAAGCCGCCTCAATAACCTTGTCCATGTCGTAATACTTATAAGCCCCGAGCCTTCCGCCGAAGATCACGCCATCCTCACGTGCGGCCAGGTCGGCGTACTTCGCGTAGAGGGCGGTGTTCTTCTCGTCATTGACGGGATAATAGGGATCGATGCCCACCTGCCACTCGGAGGAATACTCCCTGGTGACAATGGTCTTGGGCTGCGTCCCGAAGTTGAAGTGCTTGTGCTCGATCACCCTGGTATAGGGCACGTCGCCATCGGTGTAGTTGACAATGGCGTTGCCCTGGTAGTTCTCCATATCCAGAGTCTCGCTCTCGAAGCGCACGCTCCTGTACTCCAGCGTGCCCAGCGAGTACCCGAAGTACTCGTCTATCATTCCGGTGTAAACCACCTTGTCCCACGATACTTCGGCGCCGTCGTTCAGACGCCCGGACTCCTTCAGGTCGAAGAAATCCTGGCCGGTAACGGTGTCGATTCCCTCGAGCATGTTTTCCACAATCGCGGTGAATCCCTCCATGGGGACTCCCTGGTAACGATCGTTGAAATAGTTATTGTTATATGTGAATCTAAGGGGAAGCCTCTTAATAATAAAGGCGGGGAGCTTATCGCACTCCCTTCCCCACTGCTTCATGGTATACCCCTTAATAAGCTTCTCGTAGATGTCCGTTCCCACCAGGGAAAGGGCCTGTTCCTCGAGGTTCTTAGGCTCCGTAATGCCAAGTCCCTCGACCTGGGATGCGATTATATCCTGCGCCTCTTTCGGCGTGCGGATATTCCACATTTTGCTGAAGGTGTTCATGTTGAAAGGAAGATTGTAAAGCTCGTCCTTGTACACGGCCACCGGCATGTTGATGTAGTTATTAAACTCTGCGAAACGATTTATGTACTCCCATATCTCCTTATTGGAGGTGTGGAAGATATGAGGACCGTAGACGTGAACGTCAATGTCCTCTCTTTTTTCCGTATATATATTTCCTGCTATGTGATTTCTCTTATCTATTACAAGGCATTTCTTCCCTGCGTTTTTTGCTTCATAAGCAAATGTGGCGCCGAATAATCCGGCCCCCACAATAAGATAATCATACTTCATTTTAAAATCCTCCGTCGATTACTCGACTGCAATAAATCCCTCGGGATCCGTGAGGAGGTCCGCCATGTAGTCGAGCATGTCTGCGCGAAGCTCGTCGTTGCGAAGCGCGGTCTCGATATTGGCCTGAAGAAAGCCTATCTTGGAACCCACGTCGTAACGCTTGCCCTTAAACTCATATGCGTACATGTCCTGCTGCCCGGCCAGCCTCTTAAGAGCGTCGGTGAGCTGAATCTCACCGCCCTTTCCGGCCTCCTGTGTAGCCAGAAGCTCGAAAATCTCCGGGGTGATTATGTAACGTCCAAGGACGGCCACATTGCTGGGCGCCTGGTTCATGGCGGGCTTCTCCACCATGTCCCTGACCCTGTAAAGGCGGTCGCCTGCGGAGACTCCGTCCACGATGCCGTACTTGCTGACATCGCTGTCGGGAACCTGCTGGACTCCCAGAACGGAGGCCTGCCTCTCCTCAAACACGTCCATCATCTGGCCGATGCACGGCTGCTTAGACACGACCACGTCGTCTCCAAGGAGCACCGCGAAGGGCTCGTTTCCAACGAACTCCCGCGCCATGAGCACCGCGTGACCCAGCCCGAGGGGCTGCTTCTGTCTGACATAGTATAGATTGGTAAGGTTTCCGATTCGACGCACCATCTCCAGCTGGGGATTCTTGCCGGTCTTCTCCAGCTCCATCTCCAGCTCGATAGATCGGTCAAAATGGTCCTCAATGGAACGCTTTCCGCGCCCCGTTATGATGATGATATCCTCAATCCCGGCGTCCACGGCCTCCTCGATGATGTACTGGATGGTGGGCGTATCCACTATCGGCAGCATCTCCTTGGGCTGGGCCTTCGTAGCGGGCAGGAACCTGGTCCCCAGTCCCGCCGCCGGAATAATAGCCTTACGTACTTTCATAAATTCATCTCCTGATAAATATAAAGGTCGGGGTTAATCGCCCACAAACGATTATACCCTGGAAAGATACTCTCCGGTTCTGGTATCGATCTTAATAACGTCACCCTGATTTACGAAGAGGGGAACGTTAACCTGTGCGCCGGTCTCAACGGTAGCGGGCTTGGTAGCGCCGGTAGCGGTATCACCCTTGATGCCGGGCTCGGTCTCGGTGATCTCGAGCTCTACGAAGAGGGGAGGCTCAACCGAGAATACGCTTCCCTTGTGAGAACATACCTTGCAGGTGTCGTTCTCCTTAACGAACTTGAGGGCGTCGCCCACTGTGTCCTCGCCGAGGGAAACCTGATCGTAGGTCTCGTTGTCCATGAAGTAATAGAGCGCTCCGTCGTTGTAAAGATACTGCATGTCCTTGCGGTCGATGTGAGCCTGCTCGCACTTCTCGGTGGGACGGAAGGTCTTCTCAACCACGCCGCCGCTGACGATATTCTTCAACTTGGTACGAACGAAAGCTGCACCCTTTCCGGGCTTTACATGCTGAAACTCTATAATCTGATAGATGTTGCCCTCCAATTCAATGGTAACACCGTTGCGGAAATCTCCTGCTGAAATCATTATTTTCCTCCTTAAGATTACTGTTAACGTAAAAATACGCGTAAAAACACTTTTATCATTCTATAACAAACGGGGCAAGATTGCAAATTTCACCGCCGTCCTCGGGACTAGCCGTCAATGCAGCTCCCCTTCTCCTCTATGGCCGTAATAAGGTCTATCCTGTCCTGGTGGCGTCCGCCCTCGAACTGCGCCTCGATGTACGCGTCCACGATGTCGTGCGCCAGCTCCTCGCCGACAATGCGGGCGCCGAAGCACAGGATGTTGGCGTTATTGTGCTGCTTTACGAGGCGTGCCGTGGTAGGGTCGGATACGGCCGCCGCGCGGATTCCCTTGAACTTGTTGGCAGCGATGGATATTCCCACGCCCGTGCCGCAGATGAGGATACCGCAATCGTACTCGCCGGAGAGTACCTTTTTCGCCACCTTCTCCGCATATACGGGATAGTTGGCCCTCTGTGTGCTCTGCACGCCGAAGTCATCGATCTCGATGCCCTTCTCCTCGAGGTATTCCATTACGGAGTTCTTTAAATCCACTGCCGCATGATCGTTTCCTATGGCAATTTTCATATCTGCACATCCTTTCTGATTATCAACGCAGACGACGTTATAACTCTATTAGATCCTTGGGTGACAGAGCCAGGCTCCTGCACCCGTCCTCGGTGACCACGCACATGTCCTCGATGCGCACGCCGCCGAAGCCGTCTATATAAATCCCGGGCTCCACCGTCTCGATGTTCCCCGGCACGAGCACGCGCTCCTCCGAGGGCGAAAGCCTGGGGCTCTCGTGAATGAACAGCCCGGCACTGTGGCCGAGGCCGTGCCCGAAGTACTCGCCGTACCCCGCGGCCTTTATGATGTCCCTGGAGACGGCGTCCACGTCCTTCCCCTTAAGTCCGGGGCGGAGCGCCTCGACGCCTGCCAGCTGGGCGTTCAACACGGTGTGGTAGACCTCCTTCTGCCGCTCGGACGCCTTTCCGACCACGACCGTGCGGGTCATGTCGGAGCAGTATCCCTTATAGATGCAGCCGAAGTCCATGGTTACGAAGTCGCCCTTCTCTATGGGCTTATCCGTAGGCCTATGGTGGGGGCGGGCGCTGTTAA
Source organism: Eubacterium sp. (assembly GCA_024681495.1). Lineage (GTDB taxonomy): Bacteria > Bacillota > Clostridia > Lachnospirales > Lachnospiraceae > RUG14243. Next base: position 7,114 of record JAILAS010000086.1, read on the forward strand.
GGCCCGAGGCCACGATGGTCTCGAACGAGAATCCCATCGCTCCCTCCCTCTTCATGGCGTACTCTATCTCGCAGGCGAGCTCGAGCTCGGTTATCCCGGGCTTTATCAGGGGAAGCACGGCCTCGAGCGCCCTGTCCCCGATGTGCTCCGCCTCCTCCATGAGGGCTATCTCATCCGGGCTCTTCACCATGCGCAGCGCGTCCAGGGCTTCGCCCAGGAGCGCAATCTCGATGTCCGGAAGCATCTTCCTGTACTTCTCGAGCTCGGCGACCGTGAGGCTAAGGTCCTCGAATCCGATTTTATGTAAACCGTCTTCGGAGAGCAGCCCATTGAGGATTTCCTTCCTGGGGTGGCCGGAATTGTACTCTATCACCTCGAAGCCGGCCGGGGCGGAGAACTCCCGGGCGGCGATGGTGTACCTCGAGTCGGTGATAAGCACCGCGCGACCGGCGGATATGAGGAGCTCTCCCTCTCCGTCGAAGCCGCTCAGATAATGGAAGTTGTATTGGTCCGTGACGACGATGGCGTCCAGGTCCTTCGGAGCCAGCACCTCACGGGCTATCCTGTCTTTAATATCAGCCAAAACAACCCTTCCTTTCGTTTGTTTCGTCCATATAGCCCATAGATTTTACCACGCGGCTCATCCCGTTGCAAGTCCGCGCCGACAATGCGCCCCACGGGCCTTTTTAGGCGCACTTTCCCATAAAAACCAAACGAGCCCCCACGAGGGAGG
>JAILAS010000089.1 GCA_024681495.1 Eubacterium sp.
GCTTTCGGCGATTATCCCGCAAACATTATCCTGGCGTTTGCGGCCTATCTCATCTGTGCTTTTATATTGAAGTATACGAAAATCGGAACATATACCTATGCCATCGGCAGCGATGAGGTTGTAGCCGGCAACATGGGTGTGGATGTTAAGAAATATAAGATCATAGCATTTACCCTCTGCGGATTCTTTGTTGGAATCCAGAGTATCCTTACGATAAGCTACGGCACTTCGATGACCGCGGCTTCAAACCTTGCGTCCATGAGCCGAAACTTCACTCCCCTTATGGGAACGTTCTTCGGCCTCGCGTTCCGCAAGTACGGGCATCCCGTTTTGGCCATTGTAATCGGTGAGATAATCATCTCACTCATGTTCAATGGTTTCGTGGCGCTGGGTGCTCCTACCACCATCCAGAACGTGGTCACTGGTGTGGCGCTGCTTATCATTGTAACTCTCACAACAAAGCCCATTAAGGGCCTGGTAGTCAAATAAGGAGGTAGACATGGGCGAAGTATTATTACACGCGCAGGATATCGACAAACGATTCGGTATCACACATGCCGTCAATCATGTTACCCTGGATTTCTACCCCGGAGAGATACATGCATTGATTGGCGAGAACGGGTCCGGTAAGTCTACGTTCACTTCTATGCTTACCGGTATCTACACCAAGGGCGGAGGAACCTTTACCCTGGAGGGTAAGGAGATCGAAGCCAAAAACCAGATAGAGGCTAATGCCAACGGCGTCTCTGTCATCGTTCAGGAGGTGGGAACTCTTTCGGGACTTACGGTTGCGGAGAACATCTTCCTTGGCAAGGAGGACGAGTTCACCTCTCGCGGCGTAAAGAATTCCGCCGCTATGAATCGAAAGTCTCAGGAGCTTTTGGATGAGTACGGGTTTAAGAACATAGACGCCACCAAACTTATAGATAATTACAACTTCGAGGAGCGTAAGCTCATCGAGATAGTCAAAGCTACGCACTTCGATCCGAAGGTGGTGGTGGTGGATGAGACCACTACGGCTCTTGGACATGAGGGACGCGCGGAGCTCTTTAAGGTTATGAAGAGGATAAAGGATTATGGCGGTTGCGTAATCTTTATATCTCACGATTTAGAGGAGGTGCTCGAACAGGCCGATCTTATCAGTGTGCTTCGTGACGGAAAACTGGTGGACACCGTTAAGGCATCGGACGTCAATACCGACGACCTTAAGAAGCTGATGGTAGGCCGTGAAATGAGCGATAACTACTACAGGACGGATTATGATTCGGTCGTATCCGACGAGGTGGTTCTTCGTGGTGAGCATATAACCGTCCCCGGCGAGGTCGAGGATTTCTCCGTCGAACTTCATAAGGGCGAGATTCTCGGAATCGGCGGACTTTCTGAGTGCGGCATGCACGAGGTGGGCAAGGCGCTCTTTGGTGCATCGTACGACCGCGAGGGTAAGGTGGAGCTTGCGGACGGAACTCAGATAAATGACATACCCACGGCCATTAAGCACAGCATAGCCTATGCTTCGAAGGACAGGGATAAGGAGTCTCTGGTGGTAAACGATACCATCCGGGATAACATCTGTCTGCCTTCGCTTGAGAACCTCAAAAAGGGAGGTATTCTTCTAAATAAGAGCATGGACACCTTCGCGGAGAAGTTTGCCGCTCAGATGTCCACTAAGATGGAGTCGGTTAATCAGTTCGTATCAGCGCTCTCGGGAGGAAATAAGCAGAAGGTGGTTCTGGCCCGCTGGATCGGCAAGGACTCGGATCTTATTATTCTGGATTCCCCCACGCGAGGCATAGATGTCAAGGTCAAGGCCGACATCTACAACATGATGGATCAGATGCGAAAGGACGGTAAGTCCATAATCATGATTTCCGAGGAGATCATGGAGCTTATCGGTATGTCAGACCGTATCCTCATCATGAAAGACGGAAAAGTAAACGGTGAATTTGTTCGCTCTCGGGATCTTACCGACGAAGACCTGATTGCGAAGATGGTATAGGGGGTGTGACTATGGAAACCGAAAAGAAATTAGATGGACAGAAAGTTCCGTTCCTGGACAGGCCTATAGTCAGAACCGTCATGCCCTTCCTGGGATTTTTGATAATATGTGTTTTGTTCTATTTTCTTACCGAGGGAAGAATATTTGCACTTGCTAACATAAAGCTTCTTTTGAGTCAGTCGTATATGCTTATGATTGCATCGGCCGGAGTTTTTCTGGTCATGACGATGGGCGGACTCGACTTCTCACAGGGCTCGATGCTCGGCGTTTCTTCTATAGTAATATGCTACCTTTCTCACTATAACATTGTGCTGGCTGTATTGGGCGGCGTGGTGACCGGCGGACTCATCGGTTTTATAAACGGTTACTTCAATGTTAAGAGGAAGATTACGAGCTTCATTGTTACCATATGTAATATGTATCTTTTCAGGGGTGTGTGTGCGT
>JAILAS010000116.1 GCA_024681495.1 Eubacterium sp.
GGTCATCTCCGCAAGGTTAGCGCCCTTTCCTCCGAGCAAGACACGCATGTCAGCATTTCCTTCGGTAAATAAATACACCCACTTCTTAGACATTGTTCCCTCCTGGCTAAATAGATTTTACTTTCGGAACGGGAATGACCCGGATAGTGGACGAAAAGACGCGCTCGACTGAGTTAACCCTCTCACCACAGATTCAGCGATACAAAACCCCAAGCGTACCGTCTGAAAAATAAGGTCAATTCACATCCGATGTTAGACTACCTGTTAATAATATCATATTTGACGCAGTGGGACATACTGTTTTTTCAATGTTCACAGAAAAATGCAAACATCTCTCGAAATTCCGAATAAATCTCCGAAAACAGATAATCGAAAAAAAACAATGACAGGCAAACAAAAAAGACATGGTTTCCAATCCGTAAATTGGAATAACCATGTCTTTTAGATGTCCTTACTTGGCGTAATCAATCACTCGCGATTCCCTGATGACATTGACCTTAATCTGGCCCGGATAGTTCAGCTCGCTCTCAATCTGCTTAGAAATCTCTCGAGCCATGAGAACCATATCCGCATCGGTAACCTGCTCGGGAACTACCATAACTCTCACCTCACGGCCGGCCTGGATAGCGAAACACTTATCCACACCCTTGAATCCGTTGGCGATGTCTTCGAGCTCCTTGAGCCTGTTCGTGTAGGTCTCCATCGTCTCTCTCCTGGCACCGGGACGGGCTGCGGATATTGCATCTGCGGCCTGAACCAGCACTGCGATAAGACTCTGAGGTTCAACATCACCGTGATGTGCCTCTACAGCATTGATGATGATCGGGGCCTCCTTGTACTTGCGACAGAGGTTAACGCCGATCTCGATGTGAGAACCTTCGACCTCGTGGTCAATAGCCTTACCTACATCGTGGAGAAGACCTGCCCTCTTGGCTGTACGTACATCAACGCCAATCTCGCCGGCCAGAAGCCCGCAAATCTGAGCCACCTCGATAGAATGCTTAAGTGCATTCTGTCCGTAACTGGTACGGAACTTGAGACGACCGATGAGCTTAACCAGCTCGGTGTTAATGCCATGTACTCCTACTTCAAGAGTAGCTGCCTCACCTTCCTCGCGAATCATCGTATCGACTTCCTTCTTAGCCTTCTCAACCATCTCCTCGATACGAGCGGGATGGATACGGCCGTCAACGATAAGCTTCTCAAGGGCGATACGCGCAACCTCTCGACGGACCGGATCGAAGCTCGAAAGAACCACTGCCTCCGGGGTATCGTCTACGATAAGGTCGACGCCTGTCATGGTCTCGATGGTGCGGATATTTCTACCCTCACGACCGATGATACGTCCCTTCATCTCATCGCTGGGAAGCTGTACAACAGAAATCGTAGTCTCCGAAACGTGATCCACAGCACATCTCTGAATTGCTGTGACAACGTACTCACGGGCTTTCTTATCAGCCTCTTCCTTAGCCTGATTCTCGAGTTCCTTAACCATCTTGGCGGTATCAAGCTTGATATCCTCTTCAACGGCCTTAAGCAGGAATTCCTTGGCCTGGTCACTGGTAAGTCCGGAGATACGCTCCAACTCCTGAACACGCTGCTCGTTAAGCTTGGAAACTTCTTCCTCTCGCTTATTCAGCTCCTCTTCCCTCTTGGCGAAGCGAGCCTCCTTCTTTTCAGCCTGCTCGAGTTTCTTGTCGAGATTCTCCTCTTTCTGGGCAATACGACGCTCATTACGTGATATTTCTGCCCTGCGCTCCTTGATTTCCTTGTCCAGATCGTTCTTAGCCTTTATAGACTCTTCTTTAGCTTCAAGAAGTACTTCACGCTTCTTATCTTCCGCACTCTTAACTGCGTCATCGATAATCTGGCGCGCTCTGTCTTCCGCGCTGCCTACTTTTTCGTCACTTTGTTTTTTAAAACGTCCAACTGCGATCTTAGAAGAAATCAGGGATGCTACAACGGCAGTAATAATCACGGCAATTGCTACCGGAATAAATACTTCCACTGGAACACCTCCCTTTATTCATTTTTCATTGTACAATATAACAAAAACTCGCGTTTATAGTCATATAAACAACACCAACAGTTTAATCTGTTTTAGGAGTTATGTCAAGAGGACCAAAACCCGAAAACCCGATTATTCCGACGCATTTCAGACAAGCCCACGCCTAGAATTTTATAGAAAAACAAGATATATTTTCCGGGTCTTCTATAAAAAATTTTTTATATTTTCGTAGGAAAATCCTCTGGCAAGAAGAAACCTCATCATCTTCTGCCGGGCCTTATCGTCAGCCTCTGACGAAACATATCCCTTACGGGCTACTATATCCGAAATCAGCTCCTCCTCCGAGGGACCCTCATAATTCGAAAGTGCCTCTTCGACGATTTCCCTGGGGACTCCCCTCTGTGCCAGCTTGACGCTTAGTTTCTTGGGACTGTCCTTTTCTCCGTGGAAACGCACGTAGTTTTCCGCGTATCGGACGTCGTCGATAAAGTGAAGCTCCTCCAGCCGAAGTATAGTCACGTCTACTATATGGGAGGGGTAATACCCCTCCCTAAGCTTCCGTCTCAACTGAAACGCAGTATAATCCTTCTTCTCGAGCAAATAAATGGACCTGTTATACGCCCTCTGCGAGAGAATCTCTTCGATTTTCGAAGCGACGTCTTCGGGTATCTCCGAATCCGCAGAAATCCCCATCTTCTTTAGCTCCGTATTATACAGGGCGAAGTCATCTCCAGAATCGAGTACAACGCGCGACTTCTTCTTTCCCGCGGGAAGAATCTCCTTTACATACAAGCCGTTCGTCAAGCCTTATCACCGGTCTTCCTGGACTTGGAACCGGAGGACTTCTTCTCTTCGGCCGGCTCTTCTGCGGGTGTCGAATCCGCGGAGTGGATGAGCCCGAAAGCCTCTCTCACCTTCCTCTCGACCTCATCACACACTGCAGGATTCTGGGCAAGATAGAGCTTAGCATTCTCACGTCCCTGCCCTATCTTCTCGCCGTTATATGCATACCAGGCTCCGCTCTTCTCGATGACGTCCTTCTCAACCGCGAGGTCAATGATGTCACCCTCCCTGGAAATGCCCTTGCCGAACATGATATCGAACTCCGCCTGCTTAAAGGGCGGCGCGACCTTATTCTTAACCACCTTCACGCGGGTGTGGTTACCGATAACCTCACCGCCCTGCTTGAGGGACTCCACCCTGCGAACATCCATCCTGATGGACGAATAGAACTTCAGGGCACGGCCGACGGTGGGGGTCTCCGGATTACCGAACATTACCCCGAGCTTCTCTCGAAGCTGGTTTATGAAAATCACGATACAGTTGGACTTACTGATAACCGCAGTAAGCTTCCTGAGTGCCTGGGACATAAGCCTTGCCTGAAGACCCATATGAGAATCACCCATGTCACCATCGATCTCGGCCTTGGGCACGAGGGCGGCAACGGAATCCACGATAACAATATCCACCGCGCCCGACCTGACCATAGTTTCGCATATCTCCAAAGCCTGCTCTCCACTGTCAGGCTGGGAAATGTAAAGATTACCTATATCTACGCCTATGTTCTCTGCATAGGTGGGGTCGAGAGCATGCTCGGCATCGATAAAGCCGGCAATACCCCCTCTCTTCTGAACCTCGGAAACCATATGAAGCGCAACTGTGGTCTTACCACTCGACTCGGGACCGTAAATCTCTACGATCCTTCCTCTGGGCACTCCTCCGACTCCGAGAGCTATATCAAGGCTCAGCGAGCCCGTGGGTATGGCGTCTACAGTCATATCTGCAGCCGCCTCTCCGAGCTTCATAACCGAACCCTTACCATACTGCTTTTCAATCTGTGCGATAGCGGCGTCAAGCGCCCTCAATCTTTCATCGTTTGCCATCTTCTCATCCTCCTGCGAACGTTTGTTCGTTTCTTGTGTACACTATAATACATGTCGAAAATCATGTCAATAGTTTTTCGAACATATTTTCGATTTTTCGTTTTAGGTACGTTAAATACGGGAATCACCGCCTTCGAAAAAGGCGGTCAAACGGAAAAGCTCCCTAAGCACAAAGACATTATAGTTTAACGAATCCGACGCTGTCAACAGCCGCCTCCCCCGAATCTTCCGCTCATTTATAACACAAAAACCTCCGCCCCGTGCTCAGCATCGGGGGCGAAGGCCCTCATTACAATAATTCCTTTATCTTCCCAAGCACCGAGTCGTCGGAGTAATTTCCCCCGAGCACGTCCGAGGCCTTCTCCCTGACCTCTTCCCTGGCCGTGGAGACCGCGAACGACCTCCCGGACGAAACCATCATCTCCAGGTCGTTCTGATTGTCGCCGAATGCCCACGTCTCGTCGGGCGATATCCCCAGGTCCTTACGGATAACCTCGAGGGCGCTGGCCTTGTTGACGCCGGGCATGACCCCGTCGAGCCACATATTGCCGGCCATGGACAGGTGCAGCTTATCGCCCCACTTCTCCATGTAGCCCGACTCCGTGGCCACCTCCTCCACCCTCTCGGGATAATAGAGCGAGGCCTTCGTAAAGGTGAATCCCGCGGGTATGTCCCAGGTCCCCAGGCTCCTTATCTTAAACCTGTAGCCGTCGCGCAGCCACCTGTACATCTCGGTGCCCTCAGTGGGGCAGAGGGAATAACCCGGGGTTCCGATCATGAAGTCGGCGCCCGGAATCTCCTTTATGTCCAGCGCAATATCGCGAATATACTCGTAGGGAACGGGCCTGGGCACGTAGGGCAAAGAGTCCTTCCATATGCACGCGCCTCCCTCGGAGATGAAGGCTATCTTATCCTTCACGGGCCCGAACAGGGACGCAATGCTGGCGAACTGCCTGCCGCTGGCCGCCACGAAGAGTATCCCCTTCGCGCGCAGTTTTTCAATTACTTCGAAGTATTCGGGATTGATCTCGAACGTACCGTCCTCGACCAGCGTCCCGTCCACGTCTGAAACGATCAGCTTAACCAATTTTTCTCCTCAGCTCCAAGTAAAAACAGTCCCCCGGCCGCGCCGGAAACACCGTCCTATATCTCGTTTCGCCCGAACTCGGAAAGCACGAGCCCCTCGTTTCTCTCGAGGGTCATGCCTACGCTCCACGCGTTTACGAACAAAAGCAGCGGCCTGCCCTTCATATCCTTTACCTTGCGCATGTCGCTGGTTCCGCTCAGGTTGTCCAGATCCAGGTCCGTGTTCTCGATCCAGCGGATATGCTCGTAGGGCAGCCTCTCGAGCTTTATCTCCACGTTGTACTCGTTGTTCAGCCTGTACTTGAGAACGTCGAACTGGAGCTCGCCGACCACGCCGACGATAATCTCCTCCATACCCGTCTTATACTCCTGGAAGATCTGTATGGCGCCCTCCTGCGCAATCTGCGTCACGCCCTTAACGAACTGCTTGCGCTTCATGGTGTCCACCTGCGAGACCCTGGCGAAGTGCTCAGGCGCAAACGTCGGAATTCCCTCGAAGGCGAATTCGTCCTTGGCGTCCGTCAATGTGTCTCCGATCGAGTAGATTCCCGGATCGAAGATACCGATGATATCCCCGGCATACGCCTCGTCGACGATGGACCTGTCGTTGGCCATTATCTGCTGGGGCGCGGTCAGGCGCACCTTCTTATGCTCCTGCACATGCGTAACCTCCATGCCGGCCTTGAACTGCCCTGACACAATGCGCATGAACGCGATCCTGTCGCGATGAGCCTTGTTCATGTTGGCCTGAATCTTAAACACGAAAGCCGAGAACTTATCGTCGTAAGGAGTAATCATCCCGGCGTCCGAATTCCTGGCCAAAGGCTCGGTGCTCATGTTCAAAAAGTGCTCGAGGAATGTCTCCACTCCGAAGTTGGTGAGGGCTGAACCGAAGAACACGGGGGAGAGCTTTCCCTCCTCCACGAGCTTCATGTCCATCTCCTCGCCGGCGCCCTCCAAAAGCTCTATCTCATCCATTAGGTTGGCATAGTTCTCAGAGCCGATCAGCTCCTCCACCGAGGGGTCGTCCACGGAAAGCTCCTGTGTCACGCCCTCCTTCGTGCCCTTCATGGTGTCGGAGAAAACGAGAATCTTCCTCTCCTTCCTGTCGTATACACCCTTGAAGTTCTTTCCGGAACCGATGGGCCAGTTGATGGGATAGGTGCCGATGCCGAGCTCCTTCTCCACCTCGTCGGTGAGATCGAAGGTGTCCCTGGCGTCCCTGTCCATCTTGTTTATAAACGTAAAGATAGGTATGCCACGCATTGCGCATACCTTAAAAAGTTTCCTCGTCTGGGGCTCCACGCCCTTCGCGCCGTCAATAACCATCACGGCAGAATCCGCCGCCATAAGCGTACGGTAAGTCTCCTCCGAGAAGTCCTGATGTCCGGGTGTATCGAGAATGTTCACGCACTTGCCGGCGTATTCGAACTGAAGAACCGAGCTGGTTACCGAGATTCCTCTCTCCTTCTCTATCTCCATCCAGTCAGAGACCGCGTGTCTGGCCGTAGCCTTTCCCTTTACGGAGCCCGCCTGGTTTATCGCGCCTCCGTAGAGGAGGAGCTTCTCGGTCAACGTGGTCTTACCCGCATCCGGGTGGGAAATAATGGCGAATGTCCGCCTCTTTTCAATCTGCTCTTTATTTGATGACATTTCTATACCTTTTCTTCTTAAGTACTACCTGCTCAATATAGCGTCCAGCAATGTGGCCGCCGCCATGGTCTCCACGACCACCGCCGCCCTGGGAGCAATTATGGGATCGTGCCTGCCGGCAATCTTTATCTTCGTGGGGTGCCCCGTCCTGTCCACGGTCTCCTGCTCCATGCTGATGGAGGGGGTGGGCTTGAAGTGAACTCTCATGACGATGTCTCCTCCGGTGGAGATTCCGCCGAGGATGCCGCCGCAGTGGTTGGTGGCCGTCGCGATGGACTCGGGCGTGCTGTTTCCGGTGAAGGGGTCGTTGTTCTCGCTGCCCTTCAGCCTGGCCGCATTGCACCCCTCTCCGATCTCGAAGCCCTTCACGGCCCCAATGGAGAACATGGCCTTGGCCAGGTCCGCGTCCAGCTTGTCGAAGACGGGATTGCCGACGCCGGCGGGGACTCCCCTGACTATGCAGGTCACCGTTCCGCCCGACGAATCGCCGGCCGCCCGGCACTCCTCGAGATAGGCTGCGGCCTTACCGTACGCCTCCTCGTCTGGCATACACAGCGGGTTCTTCAAAATGAACTCCTCGTCGAACCGCGAGGGGTCGCACTCCACGGGGCCGATGGCGCTCACGTATGTGGTGAACCCAATGCCCATGGCCTGCAGCGCAATGGCTGCGACGGCGCCTGATGCCACCCTTCCGGCGGTCTCCCTGCCGGATGACCTTCCGCCGCCCCTATAGTCCCTGAAACCGTAGCGGGCATCGTAAGTGAAGTCCGCGTGGCCCGGCCTG
>JAILAS010000117.1 GCA_024681495.1 Eubacterium sp.
GGGCATGCACGCCACATCATTTCGGGCCAACCGCTTCATCCGCTGGGTGAGTCTTCTTCCCATCATGATCCCCGAGGTGATTCTGGGAATGGTCTACCTGGCCGTGTTTTCGCTGTTTGACCTGCCGTTTGGAATGGTCACGCTGGTCATCGCACACACGACATTCTGCGTGCCGTACGTGTTGCTTATCGTATCCGGTCGGCTGGCCGGGATGAACCCGAACATGGTCCGGGCCGCGCGAGACCTGGGAGCCACGCCCTTTGAGGCGTTTTGGGACGTGACCTTCCCGGGCATCTTGCCGGGTATCCTCTCGGGAGTAATGCTCTCGTTTGCAATGTCCTTCGACGATGTGGTAATATCTGTGTTTGTGACGGGGCCGGGCGTTAGCACCCTTCCCCTTCAGATCTATACGAGGCTTAAGACGGGCGTGACACCCGAGATAAACGCCCTGGCGACCGTGCTGATACTGGCTGTCGCTGTGGGAGTTTTGACCGTCAATCTGGTCATACCTTCGAAGCCTGAAGACGACGTAAACAATTAGGCGGGCGGGAATGTATCGCCCGATGAAGAGGGAGAAAAAATGAAAGTGCTTAAGGACTTGAAAAACTATGGACGGAGGGCGCCTGTGGCGTCCGGGATGCTCGTAATTGCAGCGGCCGCCGCATTGCTCCTCGGGGCGTGTGGTGGCGCGAAAGACGGCGATTCTTCGGGAGATGCCGGGGCATCGTCTGACGCTTCGGCCTACGGAGACATAGAGGGGACCACGCTCAATCTCTACACCTGGGCGGATATGTTCCCCCGCGAGGTGCTCGACGGGTTCGAGGACGAGTACGGCGTGACGATCGAATACTCGAACTTCGACTACAACGAGGACATGCTCGCCAAGCTCGAGGAGAGCGAGGGTGGCGACTACGACCTGGTGGTGGCCGACGACTACATCCTCGAGATGATCAATGAGGAGGGCCTGGCGGCCGAGCTGGATAAGGGCCTTATCACCGGCTATGACAACATAAACGCCAACTACCTGGGCCTCTTTTATGACCCTGAGAATCTGTACGACATTCCTTACGGCGCCGGCATTCCGCTTATCGTGTACAATCCGGAGCTCACCGACGTCGACATAAAGGGATACGGTGACCTGTGGGATTCCGCATTGGAGGACAATGTGGCCGTAATCGGAAACTATCGCGTCATCGACGGCATGGCGCTCAAGGTGCTCGGCGAGTCCATGAACACTGAGGATGTGTCCAAGATCGAGGCGGCCGGGGAAAAGCTCCTCGAGCTGGCGCCGAACATCCGGGCCATAAACGACACGGATATCGCGAACCTCCTCGTCAGCGGGGAGGTGGCAGCAGCATACATGTATACGTCGCAGGTGACCGAGGCGCTTAAGGCCAACGATTCGCTCGTGGCTGTCTATCCCGAGGAGGGGCTGGGCTTTGGAACGATGGCTCAGTTCATACCCGTAAACGCCCCCAATCCCGCCGCGGCTTACGCGTTTATCGACTACGTCTTACGTCCCGAGGTCTCCGCCGCCTGCTTCGAGTATATAGGATATTACTGCACCAATGAGGCGGCTGAGGAGTATATATCGGATGAGATGAGAGAGTACGTCGTGGTTCCGGCCACAGCTTCGGACGGGGAGGCCATAGAGAACATCTCGACTGAGGCGGAGGACGCACACGCCAAAGTCTGGGCGGAGTTTAAGGCCCAGTGCGATTAAGAACGGTTGACCGGATTTGCAGTTAAGCCGGATTTACGGTTTACCTGAATTTGGATTTTAGCCGGACCGGAATGGAGATGATTGTTTTATGTTAACCACTGCGATGATGATAGAATTATTCGGATACCTGGGCTCCTTGCTCGTGGTCATATCCATGCTGATGACCTCGGTGAAGAGACTCAGGGTGGTAAATACCGTGGGAAGTGTGATTTTTACGACGTATGCCCTGATAATTCACTCCTATCCGACGGCGCTTATGAACTTTGCGCTCATCATAATAAACGTATACCACCTTATTCAGCTCGAGAAGAAGGATCGGCACTACGACCTGATAAAGGTGGAGGCCGGCGCCGGAATGATGAAATACCTGCTGGATTACTACAGGGATGACATATTGAAGACGTTTAAGGACGTGGCGCTCGATGTGTCCGCTGACTGCGACGAGGCGTACATCGTGACCTGCGATACGGTCCCTGCCGGATTGCTCCTGGGTAACAGGACGGACGACGGTGTGGTCAGAATCATAATAGACTACGCCACGCCCGCATACAGGGACACCTCCGTCGGGATGTTTCTGTATTCGATGCTTTCTGACTATGGTATTCGCAGGCTGGAATTCTCCGGCAGGGCGGTGGGACATGAGTCCTATCTAAAGGCGATGGGGTTTGAGAAGACCGATGCCGGGTATGTGAAGGAACTGTAATCCGATAGTGGGTATTGGCCTTCGGAATGAGAAGACGGCAGATATATGGCTATGTAATACGGGACGACCGGAATGTCGTCCCGTTTATTTTTTTTCTGAAAGACCTAACAGATAGTCTGTGGAGCAGTTATAGAATTTAGCTAATTCGATTAATACTTTTGTGGGTATATCGCGTCTCCCAATCTCATAATAAGAATATGCGACCTGTGAACAGTTAAGGTGCTTCGCTACTTCCTCCTGTGTCAAATCAGCATCTTCTCGTAAATCTCTTATATGAGGATATGGAATGTCATTTATAGTCATGTATTCTTCTCCCGACTCACCATAACACATTGTATTCTAATCGGGGTGGATGCGTTGATTTATAAAACAAAATGTTTTACAATGCAATCAGGATGTAATTCCGAATGTTTATTGAGGTCAACTTTCATTCGGGGAAGTTAGAGTAGAGGAGAAAAATATGATTCACAAGTCTAAAACACAAATAATCAAATCATTTTCAAAGAGGTTGCTGGCAATTGTTTCGGTGATGGCTGTTGTGTTTGCAACGGCGGCCGGTACACCATCGGTAAATGTTTCAGCAGCA
>JAILAS010000153.1 GCA_024681495.1 Eubacterium sp.
CCCTATCCCAGGATGGTCAAGGAGTTCCAGAGCGTGATTTCCAAAGAGGCGAAGGTCCAGCATAACGAGGCCGAGGGACGTCTCCCCGACGTGGTAATGGCATGCGTGGGCGGCGGCTCGAACTCCATTGGAATGTTCGCCGACTTCATCGACGAGGAGGGTGTGGAGCTCATTGGAGTCGAGGCGGCAGGAAAGGGGCTTGAGACCAGAGAGCATGCGGCCGCATTGGCGGGCCAAAAGGGCCAGCCGGGCGTGCTCCACGGAATGAAGTCCTATCTGCTCCAGGATCCGGCCGGCAATATCGAGCTCGCACACTCCATATCCGCGGGACTCGACTATCCCGGAGTGGGACCCGAGCACTCGTACCTGAGGGACTCCGGAAGGGCCACCTACGTGGGAATCACAGACGAGGAGGCCATGGACGCGCTGATGGAGTTATGTAAACTAGAAGGAATCATCCCCGCCATCGAGAGCGCACACGCCGTGGCATACGCGAAGAAGAAGGCGGCCACCATGAACATGGATCAGACCATGATTATCTGCCTCTCAGGACGAGGAGATAAGGACGTTAATACCATCGCTGATTACATTGCGGGAAAGGGGTATCTGAACTAATGAACAGGATAGAACAGAGAATGCAGGAACTTTCGGCCAAAGGAGAGAAGGCCTTTATCACATATCAGACCGCGGGACTTCCCGATATGGGCAGGTGCGTGGAGGTCATGAAGGCTATCGAAGAGGCCGGTGTGGATGTCATCGAGCTGGGCGTTCCCTTTTCGGATCCCATCGCTGACGGACCGGTCATCCAGGACGCGTCCTTCAGGTCGATTCAGAAGGGAACCACCCTGGTTTCCACCTTTGAGGCCGTGGAAAAGGCCAGGGGCGAGGGGCTTAACGTCCCCATCATCTTCATGCTCTACTATAACACTGTCATGTACTACGGAGTGGAGAAGTTCGTGGAGCGCTGCCGCGAGGTGGGCGTGGATGGAATCATCATTCCCGACCTTCCCTTGGAGGAGCAGGGTGAGATAAAGGGTTACCTTGAGGGCGCCGATTCGCCCATTATGATAGAGCTCGTATCCCCGGTTTCGGCGGAGAGAATCCCGAAAATCGTAAAGGGCGCAAAGGGCTTCATCTACTGCGTGTCCGCCATGGGCGTGACCGGACAGTCCGGAAGCTTTTACGGCACCATAAATCAGTACCTTCAGGACGTGAAGGATGCGGCGGATATCCCTGTCATGATGGGATTCGGAATCCGCACTGCGGAGGATATTGCACCCATGAAGGGCATTATCGACGGCGCCATCGTCGGCAGTCACTTCATAAATATAATGGAGGAGAGCGCATATGACGTCAATGTGGCCCGCGACTACGTATCCACCTTCAAGAAGGAGATGAACGCATAGATTTTACGAGGCCGCTGACCTGGAAACGGCGAGATTTCAGCCCCTGCCGGGTACCGGCGGGGGATTTTTTTATCGCCCATAAAAAGAGTGGAAACATTTTGATAATGGTGTTATAATTACGGCAGTCGGCTTACGTCGATGTTATTTGTAGAAACGCGGCCACCCCCGGCCGCCGTCATTATTATCATTTATATAAGGAGATATTACAAATGGCAAAGAGAATCGTTACAGTAGCACTTACCGGCGCCGTTACTCCTCACGGATACGACGTTCCTGAGACCCCCGAGCAGATCGCTGACTGCGCTTATGAATGTTGGAAGGCCGGAGCATCCGTTGCTCACCTTCACATGCGCGACGATGAGGGCGCAGGCGTTATGGATCCCGTGAGATTCTATCAGACTATTAAGATCCTTCGCACCAAGTATCCCGATTGCGATATCATCGTAAACTGCACCTCCTCAGGTGATAACCGTGTTTCCGATGATTCACCCTACGGAAATAACATCAGAAGACTTCATCATAAGATCGTACCCGGTATCGAGATGGGTACCTTCGACGCAGGTTCCTTCAACTGGGGAATCCCCGGAGGAATCTTCTCCAACTCACCTACCTTCCTTACTGATGCAGGTATGCTCTATCAGGAGAGGAACATCAAGCCCGAGTTCGAGGTATTTGATCTCAGCATGATTCGTGCCGTAGGCGTTTATTGGAAGAAGGGAATCGTTAAGGCTCCCCTTCACTTCCAGTTCTGCCTCGGTGTTGTAGGTGGTATGGATGCTACTCCCCGTTCCGTACAGATGATGGTTGAGGAGGTTGAGCACCTTCAGGCTGAGGGTAACCTTCCCAAGGAAGTAACCTGGTCCGGATTCGGTATCGGTAAGGGACATCTTCCCGTTATGTACGCCTGCCTCGCAAACGGCGGCCACATCCGTGTAGGTATGGAGGATAATGTCGTTTACGGTAAGGACAAGGACGGCAATAAGATTCTCGCTAATAACCTCATGCTCGTTCAGCGTGCTGTTCGCGCTATCGAGGCGTACGGCGATGAGCCCGCTACCGGCGCTGAGGCTCGTGAGATGTTCAATCTTGCTCCTCTTGACATGGACGCTACCGTTAAGGCACTCGAGGGTATCACCATCGAGGAGATTGAGCAGGCTAAGGAAGACTGCAAGAAGGAGTTCGGTTCGACCTATAAGAACGAGAAGGGCATGGGCTGATAGTCCGTTAACTGATTTGAATGCTAAACCGGAAGGGATTTCCCTTCCGGTTTTTTTGTGCTAAAAAAATTTAAAAGTGTGTCTCTTTTGTAGCGCTTTCATAACCTTTTTGTGTCCTTCCATAACTTATAGTAATGCATATATAACAGAATTTTAGGAAAGGCGTCTGTCGCTTTTAATGGGTTTAGCGAAGAGCCTTCCTGATATTTTTCCAGGAAAGGAGGACGTAACTATGAAGGGTTTGAAAAAAGTTGTTGCAGTTATTATTTCGTTGAGTATGGTTCTGTCATTCGGTGGCCTTGGCAAAACGGCTTATGCCAAGACCGGAGTGGACTACAGTGTCGCACGCAGTTACACTGACGATTCGGGAAATGTTTACCTGGGCGGCCAGTACATCGAGGTCGGAGTTAGTAAGCATGGCAGTTTTGGAACGTCGGCTTCGCCGGAGGATGATTGGGGATTTCACTCTAAATACGGCGCGGAGGGCACAAGCTGGTCTAGCTCAGCTAGCAATTTAGGACAATTGGGACTTCTGTCGGACGGCGACGGATGGGATAACGGTGAAGTCCCCTCCAGCGGAGATTTCTTTATCCCCGGAGGTCCCGAGGAGTGTTGGATATTGTCGTATAAGATAGACGACACCGCCTATAACTTAAGAGTCGCCGATAGACAAGAAGAAGGCACTGTTTCCGGATGGGAGACCGAGCCTGCCGCGGTAAACACATCTGAAGGAAATACTCTTTCCTGTAAAGTGGAGGGAGTAACCAATGAGGGTGTTAAGATAACCATGAACTATTCGTTTGGCGTGGATGCATTGGAGTATCTTACTTCTGTTAAAATCACGAACAACGGTACTGCGGAAATAACCGACGTGAGGTTTGTAAGAAGCTTTGATCCCGATCAGGATCAGTGGACACATGGCACGTATGATACGTATAACAAAGTGGTATGCAACCCTAAGAGCGATGCCCCGGGATCGACAAACAATTATGCATTGGTTATTGCCAGAGGTTATTATACGTTAAACGGCGTGTTTTTCTTCTCTCAAGATAACAGGGCGAGAGTATCTCACGGCGTAGCTTTTTCTCCTAACAGCGCATACAAGGATGGCCTGTGGGATTCGGCTACGGTTACTGAAAAGACATTTTCGGAGGATTCCGATGTGGAGCTTACCGAAGAGATGGTCAGCGCCTCGTCGTTGAACGGATATACATGTGAGGATAATGCCATTGCTATAACCACGAATTTCGGAACGATGGCAGCAGGCGCTTCTGATTCTACCGAGTACTACACCAGTCTGTCTCCGGATGTAACAGCGTCGGTGAACCATATAAAGGATGCCTATTCCAGCGCTGAAGTTACGTCTAAGACCATAACTTTTTCAGATCTGACCGATGATTTTTATTACGAGCTGGTAGACGCCGATGGTAACGTTTATTCTCTCACCGGCGAGGTCGTGACTGCAGCGGAAGGCTGGATAGAGGCCGGTGATGACGGCACTCTGACTTATGTGAACCTGAAGAGCAACACGACCTATACGCTTAAGGCTAAGGCGAAGGATGAATCCGGAGATGTTCAGGATGCGGGAACGGCCACCACGGCGCTGGATCCTACTGTGGATGCCGACGGAAATACCATCACCCAGGTGGAAAAGAAGGCCGGCGCCACGTGCCTGGAGTTCAGTGGACTCAACCCGGCATTTGAGTACGCACTCCTGGATGCGTCTGACAATGTGGTCTATGATTACAGTTATCCCACGGAGGGTGTGCTGACATTTGATGGACTGAGTGCGGATACACCTTATTATCTGGTGGCCAGAAGCGCTGACAACACTAACTCCGATAAGGTGGAGTACCGCACCGCTCACGGCAATCTTGAATCCTCAGAGGTTTCCGTAATATACGACGTTTCGTCTATCCGCGAATATACGGGAGAGTCCATAACTCAGGCAGTACATATATACGATGGCAAGACGCTTTTGACAGAAGGCACGGACTACACATTGACGGGCAATACTCAGACCGATGCAGGTAAGTATACAATTACCGTGACAGGCATAGGCGCATATTCCGGATCGGCTATTACATTAAAATGGGAGATTGTCGACAGCAACGTGACATCTACCGAGGATGGTGTCAGGACCAGTTCTGAGAATCAGAGCGACAGCGTAACTGTAGCCGATACCTCCGGCGCGGTTTCGTCTCAGGTTAACATGGATGAGACGGTTCCCTACACAGTGATAACCGGTGTTACCCCCGAGCTTGCAGTGTCACTCCTCAGCGAGACGGAGACTTCGCGGATAGGCGCAGCCAATTCATACGATTTGAATCTGCACCTGGATGTTAGCGAAATGGAAGTGTCGCAGGAGGAAACTACCCTTATGAATGTCGTATTGCCCACGGGCTCCTCGGATCCGTACTTCTTCGACCTCTCGCTTGTGAAGACTCTGAAGGTAAACGACGGAACCGGTGAGAAGACTTATAACTCCAACGTACGCGAGCTCGATACTCCCATAGCCGTTACCATGGAGGTTCCGGAGGGATTTGCGGATGTTCCCGAGAATATGGAGCGTACTTTTACCGTAGGATACATTCATGACGGAGTGGCTTACACCACGGAGGCGGAGTTCAATGCCACGGCTAAGACATTGAGCTTTGGCGCATATCAGTTCTCCACCTATTCGATATCCTACGTTGATAAGGAAGCGACAACGAATACCACCGACGACACCGGGACCACCGACGACACCGGGACCACCGACGAGGAAACCGAGGATGTGAATACCACCGACGACACCGGGACCACCGACGAGGAAACCGTAACAGAGGAGCCCGAGGAGGAAATCGAGGATGTGACTCCCTCCATGGCGGCAGTAAAAATAGCGCTCAGCTCCAAGATCAAGGTTAAGGCTAAGAAAAAATCGATAGTCTTCAAATGGGGCAAGGTCGATTCGGCCGACGGATATATGGTATATGTTCAGTATTGCGGTAAGGACTTTAAGAAGAAGGCTACCAAGGTAGTAAGCAGTGATAAGCTGTCCGTAAAAATTAAGAAGATTAACGGTAAGAAGATTAACACGAAGAAGGAATTTAAAATTTACGTGGCTGCTTATAAGGTGGTTGACGGAAAGAAGGAAATCATAGGCCGCTCGATCAGGGCGCATGTGGCCGGACACGACTCCGCTGTCAACACCGATCCGAAGGCGCTTAAAATCAAGAGCGGCAAGAGCGTAACCCTCGGCGTAGGCGAGATATCCAAGATTAAGTGTAAGGTCATCAAGAAGAATAAGCACAAGAGTCATCTTTCCGAGCACCACGCTAACAAACTGAGATTCCGCAGCGGCGACACCTCGGTGGCCACCGTCGACGAATCCGGAAATATAACGGCTGTAAGCGCAGGGACCTGCACCATATACGTATTTACCATAAACGCCATGTGCAAGAAGGTGACTGTGACTGTACAATAATTGTTTCTATACATTGGTAACAACTGTATTAAACCCTTTAAATGGCCCCCGGCGGATGTAATGTCTGCCGGGGGCCGCTACGTAAAGGCTCCGAAATATTCCGCTCCCCATAAGCCTCCGAAATATCCCGCTCCCCATAAGCCGGTCCGCTGCAGAGAACATAAATAATTGTTAAATCCCCCGCGATTCTATATAATGGGAACAGACTTGACTTAACAGCACGATTGAAAGGGGAGCATGTATGAAAAAATCTGTCATTGGACATTCGTCCTTTATTATCAATGGTAAACGAATATTGGCGGTGGCCACGGCTGCTTCGGTGCTTTTTACGTCTGCTTTTATGGGCGGCTCAAAGAGCGCCCTCGCCGCCAATTCCGGCGGAGCCGCCATTTCGAAGTCCGGCGTGACGCTGTTTTCGGACGTTACGAGTGAGATGACTTCGGCGTCGTACTGGACGGGCCTTTTGGACGACGCGGACTCCGTGCTTACCACCTCGGAGGAGGTGGAAGAGATAAACGCCGGCAATATCGCTGCATCGGGCACCAATCAGATCGACATCGCGTCGTATTCGAAGACGGCATCAGGGGAGACCC
>JAILAS010000201.1 GCA_024681495.1 Eubacterium sp.
AACCGTGTATCTTCATAATGTCAAAGCAAATCCCCCAGCGTCCGAGAGTCAATGTAATCGTTCACCAAATCGTCCAGACCCTTCCAGAATTCGAAGGTCTTACACTCCGACCTCCTCTCGCACTCCGGCGCGTCCTCGGACAGACAGCTGACGGTAGTAAGGCTCTTCTCGGTGAGCCTGAGTATCTCGCCAATGGGATACTCTCCCGGTTCCCTGGTAAGGCAGTATCCGCCGCCCTTTCCCTTGACGCCCTTGAGCAGTCCGTTCTGTGTGAGCACAGGCAGAATCTGCTCGAGGTACTTGAGAGACAGTCCCTGCCTCTTGGCCACCTCGCTCATGGGAACGTATCCCTCGCTCTGATTGTTTGCTATATCGAGCATCACCCTTATCGCGTAACGCCCCCTGGTTGAAATCATCCTAACCTCCGTAAATAAATGGCATGGTCCGCGCGGAACCATGCCACTCGATCTTATAAATTATATTACTACATTTGATAAGATTGTTCTATTGTTTATAAGAAATGCTTATTTGCTCTGCTGAAACAGCCACTCCATCACGGCCACGCCGTTATATGCGTAGTCGAAAGATGCCATGTGATATGCGGAGCCTCCCATGCCACCCGAGGCTTCGATCGTCCCGGTGGTCCACGATATGAAGTATTGGTCCTCCTCAGATGTAAACAGCTCCGATGCCGCCGATGAAAGCTCGTCCACGGACCACGTTCCGTCCCACTGCGCGTAGTCGTACGATACCGAATCCTTATCGAACATAGCCATTACCTCCTGCGCGCCATTCCATGCATTGGAATCATCCTCGGCCGCGAAGTACACGAACGTCTGATCCTCCAGTCCGCTCAGCGTGCTGATGTCCCACTGTCCATCCACGAACATGCAGGCTGTGTAGAGATCGGGATACTCGGAAGCGAGTATCAGTGTGGTCATACATCCCATGGACTGTCCCGTCCCGTAGATACGGTTCGTATCCACCGCATACTCCTCACACATGTAGTCTATGTAACTCTTGGTCATCTCGACATATTCTGTAGTAGTATAGCTGCCGTGATCATCCAATATAGTCTCCGGATATGTGGGCACGGCCACTATACACGGATAGGTCGACTGCCACTCCTCCGTCGCCCATACCAGAGCGCCTCTGCCCTGCGTCAGGGAAGACGTGGCATCTCGCCCGGCACAGCTCGAGTCCGCGATGAAAACCACCATGGGGTAGGACTGCGACTCATCGTATCCTTCGGGCAGATACAAATTGTAGGTAATGGAGAGCCCGGTTGCCGAATCCTCATAGGTGAGCTGGTCGAACTCATCCGCATAGGTGGACACCAGCGCCTCTTCATCCTCGGCGAGCGAATTTGAAACCGTGCCCATATCAGCCGAGGCAGATCCGTTATCGCCGGATGACTCCTCCGAAGACGCTCCCTCATCCGAAGAGCTCTCAGCCGCAGGCGATGCGTCATCGCTCGATGACTGCGATGTGCCACAAGCCGCAAGGCTCATGGCCAAAACAATTACCAGTAACATAGAAACTAACCTATTGATCATGCTCAAAACCTCCTTTTATGTTCGCATGATACATAGATACCGGCATTAATTCTATGATTTAAATCATATTTTATACAGTTCACAAACAAATCATAAAATGCTGTAATCCGCGCCGCCCTCAATAAGCGCATCACGGTTTAGGACGGTTATTCTGTTGCCGTCAATTTGGATTACCCCTTCCTTCTGCATGCTGCTTAGTTCCCGAAGCATGGCGGGGTAGGTTATGTTAAGATAGTCGGCCGCATCCTTCCTGCTCAGGTCCACCACAAAGCTGTCCGCTCCCTTAAACTCCATCTGGTCGCGCAGGTACAATGAAATCTTCGTCCTTACGGACCTCGACTGGGTATGATTCACCTTTTCCGCCATAAGCCGCAGATTCTCGGAAGTTATCCCCAGAAGATTCCTCAGAGCCTTCTCGCGGGTGCTCCTCACGGCGAGGAATCCCTCGAACGAAATCCTCAGCACTTCACTTTTCTCCGTCGCGCGCAGAGAGTGATTACAGGAATGTCCCTCGGCACAAAAAGCCACCCCGAAGCACTTACCGGGCCCGAGCAGGTGAGCCAGGCTGGCGTTCATTCCGCTGTCCTGGATAACCACGAACTTCCCCGAAAGCACCAGATACAGGTGTTTCAACTGCTCCGGCAGGGATATCGACTCGTTTTTCTTAAGGCTGAGCACCTCCGTCTCCGCTTCTTCCAAGGTTTTTTCAATCTCCTCGGCACTAAACCCCCTAAAAAGCATGCTAGCTGAAATTATGTCGCTGTACATCTCGTAAATCCCCATATTCAAGCCTCATCCGTAAATCTCAGTCTCTTTCACACAGTTGTCCTTTATCTCACCTACCAGTGCGTTTAGGCCGTCAATGACGTGTGGGCGGATGTCGCCGCCAATAAGCACACGCATGATGTCGTCCCCCACAGAAAGCCTGCCCTCCGCAAGCCACACGCGCACGAAATAAACTCCATCCATTTCCAGCGCCTTCGCTATGGCCGCATTGACACCCTGTTCGTCGTAGGAAAAGTCCATCGCGACCACAGGTCCTGCTGCCTCAGAATCCGACTCGCACGGCCTCACCTTGGCCTTCGCATCCTCGCGGACCGTCCCGCAGTGCGTAAGGTACATACCGCACCTGGGCGCGGACGCGTCCTTCTTTGCTTCTTCTATCCACTCATCCACCGACGGCGGATTGGTTC
>JAILAS010000033.1 GCA_024681495.1 Eubacterium sp.
GGACGAAGTAGCGAATTCCCTGGCTCTCGACATCGAGGGAGATGGAATGGGTATTCTCATAGGTAAGAGAGGTCAGACTCTTGACGCTCTTCAGTCTCTTACAAGCCTGGTGGTTAATAAGAACGCACAGGATTATGTGAGAGTAAAGCTTGATACTGAGAATTACAGGGACAGAAGACAGAAGACCCTTGAAAACCTGGCAAAGAACATTGCCTTTAAGGTAAAGAGAACCAAACGTCCCGTATCTCTTGAGCCTATGAATCCCTTCGAGCGCAGGATTATACATTACGCGCTTCAGGATGACGCATATGTAACCACCTATAGTGAAGGTGATGAGCCTTACAGACATGTGATAGTCGCCTTAAAGAAATAAAAATTGATTTATATAGAAATATCACGGCTGTTATGAACTCATTCGATGTTTTGTAACAGCCGTTTTATTTTACGGAAAAGAAGATGAACAATGAAACCATAGCCGCCATTGCTACCGCATTGTCGCCCGGTGGGATAGGGATAGTAAGAATATCCGGCAAGGATGCGATTGGCGTAATCTCAAAAATATACAGGAGCTCATCGGGAGCGGGAAGCCCCGGGAACTGGGAATCTCACACCATTCATTATGGGTTTATTTGTGACAGAGAAGAGATTATCGACGAGGTTATGGTCCTTTTTATGAAGGGACCGAAGAGCTACACCACCGAGGATGTGGTCGAAATCGACTGTCATGGCGGAGTGGTGGTGACCCGGAGAGTGCTCGAGTGTGTTCTTTCGCACGGGGCCAGACTGGCTGAGCCCGGAGAGTTTACCAAGAGGGCGTTTTTAAACGGAAGGATTGATTTGTCGCGGGCCGAGGCGGTCACCGATTTGATAGACGCCGGCAATACGTTCGCGGCGCGCAGTTCCATGAGCCAAATGAGGGGAAGCGTATACAACAAGGTTCTTTCGCTGAGGGAGAAGATACTTCATCAGACCGCGTTCATTGAGGCTGCGCTTGACGATCCAGAGCATTACTCGCTGGAGGGGACTTCTGATCAGCTGCTGGAGGATGTAAGATACGTACTCGATGAGACGAAAACTCTCATAGATAATTCGGAAAACGGGAGGAAACTCAAAGAGGGCATTCATACCGTGATACTGGGGAAGCCGAATGCCGGTAAGTCATCGCTTTTGAATGCGCTGGCGGGCAGGCAGAGAGCTATCGTTACCGATATTGCCGGCACGACCAGAGATACCATCGAAGAGGAAATCACCATGAACGGGTTTTCCCTGAATATGATCGATACAGCCGGAATAAGGGATGCGGAGGATCCGATTGAGAAGATCGGGGTGGACAGGGCCCGGGAAGAGGGATTGTCGGCCGATCTTATCCTGTATGTTGTCGATTCGTCGATTCCGCTGGACGATAACGACAGATATATCCTTGACATGATAAGGGACAGGAAGGCCATTATCCTGCTCAATAAATCCGATTTGGAGCCGGTGGTCGATGAGACCGACTTCCATGAGATAACCGATCAGCCGATCATAAGCATTTCCGCCAAGGAGGACACGGGCACCGACGAGCTCAGGGAGACCATTGACAGGATGTTCTCGAGGGGCGACATTTCGTTTAACGATCAGGTGATAGTGACAAACGTAAGGCAGACGGAGGAATTGCGTTCTGCTGCGAGGTCGCTGGAACTGGTTATTGAAGGAGTAGAGATGGGTTGCTCCGAGGATCTTCTGACTGTGGATCTTATGGATGCGTATGGCGCGTTCGGCAGGATTATCGGCGAGGAAGTGGACGAGGACCTGATTGACAAGATATTCGAAGACTTTTGTATGGGTAAGTAATTATGATAGAAGAAAACTATGACGTATGCGTAATCGGTGCGGGACATGCCGGATGTGAGGCCGCATTGGCGGCAGCCAGGCTGGGGATGGAGACCATCATTTTCACCGTTAGCATAAATTCAATTGCATTCATGCCGTGCAATCCGCACGTGGGCGGCAGTTCGAAGGGCCATCTCGTTAGAGAGCTTGATGCGCTCGGCGGCGAGATGGGCAAGAATATCGACGCCACCTTCATTCAGTCGAAGATGCTCAATGCATCGAAGGGTCCGGCGGTTCATTCGCTTCGTGCTCAGGCCGATAAGGCAGAGTATTCCAAAAAGATGAGGATGACGCTGGAGAATACCGATCATCTTACGCTTAAGCAGACCGAGATAAGCAAAATCCTCATAGAGGACGGGGTGGTAAAGGGCGTCGAGAGCGTTTCGGGGGCCAGATTCTACTCCGGGGCGGTTATTATCTGCACAGGAACGTATCTTAACTCGCGATGCCTTTACGGTGAGGTGATTCAGGAGACCGGGCCGAACGGATTGCAGGCCGCAACGCATCTTACCGATTCACTGGTCGATAACGGAATCAGGGTGATGAGGTTTAAGACCGGAACGCCCGCGCGCGTCGATAAGAGGTCAATCGACTTTTCGAAGATGACGGTCCAGAAGGGCGACGAGAGGGTTTGCCCGTTTTCGTTTGATACGGATCCTGAGTCCGTTCAAATCGAGCAGGAGGACTGCTTCCTTACATATACCAATGATGCTACGCACGAGATTATCAGGGCCAATTTACACAGGTCTCCGCTTTTTTCCGGTGTGATAGAGGGTGTCGGACCGAGGTATTGTCCCTCAATAGAGGACAAGGTCGTGAAGTTTCCCGATAAGGAAAGGCATCAGCTGTTTGTCGAACCCGAGGGTAGGTCGACCAATGAGATGTATCTTTCGGGTATGAGTTCATCGCTGCCGGAGGATGTACAGTACGAACTGTATCATACGATTCCCGGGCTGGAGAATGCGAAGATTGTCAGGAATGCGTATGCCATCGAGTACGATCTGGTAGATCCCAGACAGCTCAAGCATTCACTCGAGTTCAAGAATGTGAGCGGACTCTATAGCGCCGGACAGTCCAATGGAAGTTCCGGTTACGAGGAGGCTGCGGTTCAGGGGCTTATGGCCGGAATCAATGCGGCGCTGAAGCTTTCCGGGAAGGATCCCGTGGTGCTCGATAGATCCGAGGCTTATATCGGCGTCCTGATAGATGATCTGGTCACCAAGGAGCTATTCGAACCGTACAGGATGATGACTTCGCGCGCCGAATACAGATTGCTGCTCAGACAGGATAATGCGGACCTTAGGCTCACTGAGTACGGCCGTCAGATCGGGCTTATCTCCGAGGAGAGATACGAGAGGACCGTGGCGAAGGAGAAGGCGATTATTGCGGAGATCGAGAGGCTGAAGGGAACCGTGGTCGGCGCCAATCAGAGAATCAACGGATTCCTCGAGGGACTCGGGACGTCTGCGATTAAGACCGGAACTGCGCTCGCCGAGCTCATAAGGAGGCCCGAGCTTTCTTATGAGAAGATTGCCGAGATTGACGATGAAAGGGGAGAGCTCTCCGAGGATGTAATCAGGCAGGTCGACA
>JAILAS010000028.1 GCA_024681495.1 Eubacterium sp.
GTCCCTGAGCGCCTCGAGCTCTTCCATCTCGCTCTTAAGCTCAGACTTGCGGTCCTTGAGCCACTCGCAGGTGGAGACATATTCATCCAATATAGCCTCATCGTACTCCCGGACGGACGAGATATACTCGACTCTGTTCAAGAGTTCCGATATGCTTTCCGATGTAAGAAGGGCTTCCAGGTATCCGCTACCGGAATTCTCATAGGTGTAACGGATACGCACCTTCATGGTGTCATACTGGTCGTCCTTCTGGACTTCGAGAGACTCGATCTGCCCCTTTATGAGGTCGATCTCCTCCTGTTTGGAGTCGATCTGGTCCTCAATGTTTTCAATCTGGGCAGATACCCCCTCGATGTCATCTTCATACTGCTCCAGGGATTCTTTCATATCTGACTGGGCTTCTTTCAGCTCATCGATACGATCCTGGGTTTCTTCCAATTCCTTTTCCGCCTGAGTCTTGGCATATACGTGACGATATGCGGAATCCGAAAACGTGCCAACCAAAAAAAGTCCCGTCGCTAAAAGCGAAAGAACACCCGTGGTCAATATGCGTTTTACGGATTCGTTATACTTCATGCGGACTCCCCCGAACACTCTAAGGACTCCCGTTGCAGCTACCGTTTTATGTTAACATAATCCCCCGGAATTGGCAACTCCGGGGGATGCTAAAATCACACTTTTATCTTCTTTTTGGACCACTTCGAGTAGTAGTACGCACCATCCTTCTTAATATAACTGCGGATGCGCACGAAGTACTTCTTCCCGGAGGATAGCCCCTTGATCTTAACCTTCTTTTTGGACTTCGCCGCCGTCAGGGTCACGGCCTTTTTAAAGTTCTTCGTCG
The DNA here is from genome assembly GCA_024681495.1 of Eubacterium sp. Classification (GTDB taxonomy): domain Bacteria; phylum Bacillota; class Clostridia; order Lachnospirales; family Lachnospiraceae; genus RUG14243. Next base: position 845 of record JAILAS010000028.1, read on the forward strand.
TGCTGTACTGGATCTCGTACCCGGACACACCGGACACCTTCTTCCAGCTGACCTTTATTCCCTTCTTTATCGCCTTAAGCTTCTTGAGCTTAACCTTCGGCGCGGTTACGGCCGAATCCCCGTCTTCAGCCGGATTGGCGGCCGCCTCGATGGTGTACTGCGCGGTCAAAGAACCATTATAGAGCCAGCCGAACTCCACGCCCACGGAGTGCGAGCCCACGGAGGTGGCGCCGTCGTAGGTCACGGTGTAATACCTCGAGGAGATCACATTGCCGGCCGGGTCTTTCACGGTGACTGCCGGCTTCTTCGCCGTGCCGTCGTATGTGTATGTATCGGACGACAATGTGGCCGTGAATCCGGATGCATCGACCTTCTCGCCCGCGTCGGCATCGGTGGTGGCATTTGCGGCCGAATAGTCCTTATATCTCCAGGGCACCTTGTAGGTGATGAGGCACTCGAGCCAGGTCTTGCCGTTCGCGCGCTTTGCGTCCAGAGTGTTTATTATTATGTTCCGGACGCGCTCTTTGGTGTCCGTCTGGATGTTCATGATGGAGCTGACGGCGCTAATAACGTAGTACTTCCCGTCCGCCTTGCCCAGGTATATCATCTCGTGCCCACTGAAGAACAATACGGTTCCCAGGGGAAGGTGGTCGAGCAGGGCCTCCTTCTCCTCATCGCTGTACCCGGAGACGTCGTAGCCGAAGGTCGCGGTTTTCTGCTGCCAGGTGGTGTTTCGGGCCAGGTTGATGCCGAAGCAGGCATAGACGTTACGCACGAACTGGCTGCAGTCGTCGGAGTTAAGCATGCCGCCCCAACCGTAGCGCTTGCCGAGCATGCTCATGGCGACAGAGGCGATGTTCTCCTGAGTAGGCGAAAGGTATCCCTCGGACACGCGGTCTGCGGAACTGATAAGGGCCTTCTCCCCCACGTAGTTTCCGGAATCGTCGCGGGTGGGGAGCAATACCACGTAGTTATAATATGTAGCGCGATTGGAAACCAGATCCTCTTCGGTGCCCACAATGCGCAGGGTCGTGCCCATGTTGAGCGCCACGTTGGCGGTCGTGGGGCTGGCGTTTGAGTCCTCGGTGTAGACCTTCCCGCCGTAGACCACCAGCGTCTCCTCTTCTTCGGTATCCCACGACGAAAGCCACTCATCCTTGGACGCGCAGATGGCGAGGTCACTCGCGCTGACCCATCCGCTCAGTATAGATGAGGTAACATAACACCACTCACCGTCCTTCGAGAAGGCGCGCACTACGACCGGCTCATTCACGCGAAGGCCGGAGAGATACTCGTAGTCGAAGTCCGGGTCAGTCGGATCGTCGAGAATAACGAGGTCCGACGGCAGGGTGTTTATGGTGGTGTACCTCACCGGAAGCGCATACTTAACCTCCGTCAGATCCTCATCGCTTTGGCAGTTGGCGATAGCTTCGTAGAAGTAACCGTCCTCTTCTGCCAGCTCGTTCCCGTCAGAGTCGTAATAGGAATCGTAGATGAGGTTACCGTCTGCATCGTAATATCCCCTGGGCGAACCGGACTCACCCACGTATGCGGAGATAATGTCGCTTTCCGCGGAGCTCTTCAGGGTCTCCCCTGATGCCGTCTTCGAATACGACGCGATGTCGATCTGATTGGTGCCCGATGCGGCGATATTGCCGGCGTTTATCTCTTCCACCTCCTCCGAGGTGGTAAGCACGGAGTCCGCATCGTCCAAAAGTCCTGTCCAGTACGACGCCGAAGTCATCTCGCTCGTGACGTCCGAAAACAGCGTCACTCCGGACTTCGAGATGGCGGCGCTGCCGGAATTGGCGGCGAGGGCGCTCTTTGAGCCGCCAATAAAAGCGGACGTAAAAGCCACCGCAGCCGCCGTGGTTACGGCCAGTATTCGTTTACCATTGGTAATAAAGGACGAATGTCCAATGACAGATTTTTTCATACATGCTCCCCTTTCAATCGCGCTGTTAAGTCAAGTATGCTCCCATTATATAGAATCGCGGGGGATTTAACA
>JAILAS010000087.1 GCA_024681495.1 Eubacterium sp.
CTTAACCCCGGGACGGGAAAGCCCATGACTCACGAGGAGCTCGAGCCGGTTTTCTGTAAGGAACTGGTAAAGCAGGAGCTGGACGACACCACGCCCTACTTCGACATTCCTCAGGAGATTCAGGACTTCTACAAGATGTACCGCCCCTCGCCTCTGGTAAGGGCGTACTGCCTGGAGAAGGAGCTCGACACTCCCGCTCACATCTACTACAAGTTCGAGGGAAATAACACCTCCGGCAGCCACAAGCTGAACTCAGCCATCGCCCAGGCGTACTACGCCAAGCAGCAGGGTCTTAAGGGTGTCACCACCGAGACCGGCGCCGGCCAGTGGGGCACGGCCCTCTCCATGGCCTGCTCCTACTTCGACCTCGACTGCCAGGTTTACATGGTTAAGGTGTCCTACGAGCAGAAGCCCTTCCGCCGCGAGGTAATGCGCACCTACGGCGCCAAGGTCACCCCCTCTCCCTCCATGGATACAGAGGTGGGACGCCGCATCAACGCGGAGTACCCCGGCACCACCGGCAGTCTCGGCTGCGCTATCTCCGAGGCCGATGAAGCAGCCACTTCCCAGGAGGGATACAGATACGTGCTCGGTTCGGTGCTCACCCAGGTTCCCCATCACCAGACCATCATCGGTCTCGAGACGAAGGCGGCTCTCGATAAGTACGACGTGAAGGCCGACATGATTATCGGCTGCGCCGGAGGCGGCTCGAACCTCGGCGGACTCATTTCCCCCTTCGTGGGAGAGATGCTCCGCGGCGAGAAGGACTACGAGATCATCGCGGTCGAGCCCATGAGCTGCCCCTCGCTCACACGAGGCAGCTACGTATACGACTTCTGCGACACCGGTAAGGTTTGCCCCCTCGCGAAGATGTACACGCTCGGCAGCGGATACATCCCCGCCCCGAACCACGCCGGCGGGCTCCGTTACCACGGAATGAGCTCCATTGTTTCCCAGCTCTATGACGACGGACTCATCAGCGCACGCTCGGTTAAGCAGACCGAGGTGTTCGATGCGGCGCAGAAGTTCGCCCGCGTCGAGGGAATCCTCCCCGCGCCCGAGAGCTCGCACGCCATAAAGGTGGCCGTGGACGAGGCGCTCAAGTGCAAGGAGACCGGCGAGGAAAAGAACATCGTATTCGGACTCACCGGTACCGGTTACTTCGACATGGTGGCATACCAGAAGTTCAACGACGGCGTGATGGACGACTATTGTCCCACGGACGAGGAGATTGCTGCATCCCTCGCGAAGTGCCCCAAGCTTTAATTAAAACAAAAGCCCCCACTCTGCGCTCTCGCACAGGTGGGGGTTTATTACTTTCAGAAAAGGATTACACCATATGGAACAGACTTTAATCGTACTGGCCGGAGTATTCATACCCTTCCTGGGCACATGCCTGGGTTCGGGCTGCGTCTTCCTTATGAAGGGACAGATGAACGAGAGGATTCAGAAGATTCTGCTGGGGTTCGCCTCCGGCGTGATGGTCTCCGCATCCGTATTCTCGCTGCTCATCCCGGCCATGGAAAACGCATCGTCCATGGGAAAGCTCTCGTTTTTCCCCGCCGCAGTGGGCACCGCGGCCGGCATGCTGTTTCTGCTGCTCCTCGACTCGCTCATCCCGCATCTGCACATGGACACGGATAAGCCCGAGGGACTGCATTCAGCCAGCAGCAGGCTCAGCCGCACGATGATGCTGTGCCTGGCGGTCACATTGCACAATATCCCGGAGGGCATGGCGCCCGGCGTAGTCTTCGCGGGTGCTCTAAGCGGCACCGGCGGCGTAACGCTGGCCTCCGCCCTGGCTCTGTCTTTAGGTATCGCCATCCAGAACTTCCCGGAGGGAGCGATCATATCGATGCCTCTGGCGTCCGAGGGTAAGAGCAAGACGCGCGCCTTCCTGCTGGGCACTCTCTCGGGAGCCGTCGAGCCCATCGCCGCTCTCCTTACGATAGCGCTGACGGGACTGGTCTCCACGGCGCTGCCCTACCTGCTGTCTTTTGCGGCAGGGGCGATGCTCTACGTGGTGGTCGAGGAGCTCATCCCCGAGGCATCTATCGGCAACCATTCCAACCACGGCACCATGGGCTTCGGATTCGGATTCATCCTGATGATGGTGCTGGACGTGGCCCTGGGCTGATTGCGCCGGATTAGCTGCGCCGGGCTGATTGCACCGGACCAATTCCTACTGATACATCTCCGTGGACAGATACCTGTCTCCGGAATCGGGGAGGAGCACCACGATGGTCTTCCCCTTATTTTCTGCTCTTTCGCTTAGGATCTTAGCCGCCGCGAGCGCGCCTCCCGACGATATTCCCACGAGTATGCCCTCAGAATGGGCGAACAGCCTGCCCTCACGAAGCGCGTCCTCATCCTCGATATCCATGACCTCGTCGTAGACCGAGGTGTCGAGCACCTTCGGCACGAAGCCGGCGCCCAGGCCCTGCAGCTTGTGGGGGCCGGACGTCCCCTTGGTGAGGAAGGGGCTGCCCGCGGGCTCTACCGCGATAACCTTCACATCCGGATTCTTACTCTTCAGAAACTGACCCACTCCGGTCAGCGTTCCGCCCGTGCCCACGCCGGCCACGAATATATCCACCTTGCCGTCGGTCTGATTCCAGATTTCGGGGCCGGTGGTCTCCAGGTGTGCCTTGGAGTTCGCCGGATTGTCGAACTGCCCGGGGATCATAGACCCGGGGATCTGCTCGTGGAGCTCATTGGCCCTGTCGATGGCGCCCTGCATTCCCGCATCGCCGTCTGTGAGGTCGAGCTCGGCGCCGTACGCCTTCAGCATGTTCCTGCGCTCCACGCTCATGGTCTCGGGGAGGGTGAATATCGCCCTGTATCCCCTGGCTGCAGCCACCGCCGCCAGTCCGATTCCGGTGTTTCCGCTGGTGGGCTCGATTATGGTGGCGCCGGGCTTGAGCTGCCCGGTCCTCTCGGCCTCCTCTATCATGGCCAGGCCCACCCTGTCCTTAACGGAGCCCGCCGGATTGAGGTACTCCATCTTCGCGAGGAGATCCACTCCCTCGATTCCCGTTTTCTTCGTGTAATTGTTCAGCCTGAGCATAGGAGTGTTTCCTATGAGGTCGGCCAGTCCTTCTTTAATATCTGACATGTCTTTCTCCTTTTATATCCTGCCCGCTCCCGGACCGCAGTATGCGCTGTAAATCTCGGGAACGATGCCCGTTTTCTTCTCGTATTCGCCGGCAATGTGACTGCGGAACTCCTCTTCCGCACCCTTCTTTAGCAGGCTCACCGTACAGCCTCCGAAACCTCCGCCGGTCATCCTGCTGCCGAGCACTCCGGGCACCTCGAGCGCCAGCTCCACGAGGAGATCCGCCTCCTCGCAGGAGACCTCGTAATCGTCTCGAAGCGACTCGTGTGAGGCGTTCATGAGCCTGCCGAACTCCGCCAAATCGCCCCTTTCCAGCGCAGCCTTGGCGTCGACCGTCCTGGCGTCCTCGGTCACGGCGTGGCGTGCGCGCCGCAGCTGAACGGGGTCCTTTATGCGATCTTTCAGCTTTTCGAACTCCGGGGGAGTTAGTTTACATAACGCATCAACCTTCTCCTCCGGTGCCGCGTCCGTCTGTGTGTCAGCGCCGGACGCCGGTTTACATAAGTCCGATGCGTTAAGAGCCTTCAGCGCGCCCTCGCACTCCCGGCGGCGGTCATTGTAACCCGACTCGGCGAGGTTGTGCTTCACCATGCTGTTTACGATGAGGATGACCTCATCCTCGAGCGGAAGCGGCGCGTACTCGTACTCGAGCGTGTTCGTGTCGAGGAAGATGGCACAGTCCCGCTTTCCCATAGCGGAAGCGAACTGATCCATTATACCGCAGTTGACGCCGTTGTAGTGGTTCTCGCTGTACTGGGAGTAGAGCGCCACGTCCACCATGGATACGTCGTCGAACCCGAAGAAATCCTTCAGCACGGTGCCGGTCAAAACCTCGATGGAGGCCGATGACGAAAGGCCGGAGCCCGTGGGTATATCGCCTATAAACGCGATGTCGAACCCGCGGTCGGCCGCGTGGCCGTGGTCCGCGAACGAGCGCACCACTCCGGCGGGGTAGGCGGCCCATCCAAGGTCGCGGGGTGCCGGATTGCCGGCGGGCTCGCCCGTGGCACCTGCATCGGCTCCCGAACCGGACGCGGCCCCTATGAGCTCGTCCAGCGAGGTTTCTATCACCCCCGCATCGGGAAAGTTTGCGGAGTATAGGCGAATCACGCCGTCGTCGCGCAGTCTCACCGCCGCATACGTCCCCATGGAGAGGGCGCACGGGAAGACGTGTCCGCCGTTGTAGTCCGTGTGCTCGCCGATGAGGTTCACCCTGCCCGGCGCGAAAAACGCGGAGACCCCTGCGGGATCCCCGAATTTTTCCTTAAATATATCGATTATCTTATCTTTCATGGTCATCATCCTCTCCGGGCTCAGCCTCCTGAATGAAGTAAATCCTGGAGTCGAAGTCCTGGAAATACCGTACTTCCCCGCTGTAACCCGTGCCGGAGAACGCCTGGGGAAGGTTCACCCCGCCCCTCATCAGGCTCTCGCCCGTGGCCCTGTATGCGATCTTTTCGCCCGGAAGCTTGACGAAGCGCGAAATCACACGGTGCGTCAGGGAATCCTGGCGAACCCTCACGGGAGACTGCGTATTTATCAGACTTCCGAACGCACGGATATCCGTCTCGGTCTCTATGTTAAAGATGTCATAGACCTTATCCTCGTCGAGTCCCTTCGGACGGTAGTACTCCTGCTGGCTGTTGGGCACCACCATCTCCTGGAGGATTATGCCTACCGCCCACTTGCGGGTCGGGGAGACGATGGTCCACTCGTGAATGTTGCCGGTGCGGCTCCTGTAGAAGTCACCCTTTAGGACGATGTTTCTCCACGGCTTGTAGAGCCTTACCACCTCTCTTATGAAGTCCTTCGCATCGCCGGGCAAATCCCTGGGATCGCACTCGATGCCGAGCTGTCCGAAGACCGCCACCGCGCAGCGCGTGTAGACAGGGGTCTTTCGGAGCGTCTGGTGGTTAGGCGACGCCGAGATGTGCGTGGACACCACGCTCATGGGATATCCGTAGCTGTAGCCCTCCTGTATGCATGCGCGGCAGATGGGGTCGGTGTTATCGCTCGCCCATATCTGCGGGAAGTAGCAGAGGATGCCCAGGTCGAACCTGTTGCCGCCCGAAGCGCAGCCCTCGAAGAGTATCTCAGGGAACCTCTCCTCCAGGGTGGCAATGGCCCTGTAGAATCCCAGCATGTACCGGTGGAACACCTCTCCCTGCCTCTCGGGAGGAAGATACTTCGAATACACGTCTGAGAATATCCTGTTCATATCCCACTTCACGTACTTTATGTCCGCCGAGGAGAACACATTGCTCATCGCTTCTATTATGAAGTCCACCACCTCGGGGTTACACAGGTCGAGGATGCGCTGGTTTCGCCCCTCGCTGTGGTGTGCGCCCGGGATGTCCATGGCCCACTCGGGATGAGCCCTGTAGAGGTCGCTGTCCACGGAGACCATCTCCGGCTCCACCCATATTCCGAGGTCTAAGCCCATCTCCTTTAACTTTCCGCCCAGGCTCTTTAGCCCGCCCGGGAGCTTTTTCGGATCTGCCACCCAGTCGCCCAGGGCCACATTGTCGGCGTTCCTGCCCTTAAACCATCCGTCGTCCACGACGAAGAGCTCCACGCCCAGATCCTTCGCCTCCTTCGCCATACGCAGGAGAGAGCCCTCGTTTATGTCGAAGTACTCCGCCTCCCAGCTGTTAAAGAGGACCGGGCGCTCCCTGTCCTTCCAGTAGCCGCGGACGATGTGCTCGCGCACGAAGCGGTGCATGTTAAGGCTCATCCCCGTGAATCCACCGGCACTGTAGGTCATGACGGACTCGGGCGACTCGAAGTCGTCTCCGGGCTCCAAAACGAAGCAGAAGGACTGCGGATTTATGCCGCTTACGACGCGTGTCTTGTGGAAGGAGTTCACCTCCGCCGCAGTGTAGTGATTGCCGCTGTAAATCAGGTTGAATCCAAAGGCGTCGCCCGACTCCTCCGTGGTCTCCGCCGGGTGGACGATGACCAGGGGATTGCTCCTGTTGGACGAAGTGCCCGTGTAGGACGAATTCACGTACTTTCCCGCAGGGAGGGCAACGGTAGACTTATCCATCTCCCTGGCCCATCCGCCGTGGAAGCTCGTGACGCTGTACTGCCCGTAGGAAAAGTCCACCTGCGTGCTCATAAGGCGAAGCAGGCTTATCCTGTCCCCGCTCCCGTTGACAATGCGGGCGCTGCGGCTTATGACGTCGCAGTCGGGGTAGACGTAGTAATGGAGCTCCAGCGTGACACCGGAATTCCGATCCTTCATAAAGACGGTGAGGTGCTCCACCCCGCCGCTTTCGTCATACGATCCGGGCAGCCCCTTAAACGCGGGCTTTTCATCCGTAATCACCGCGTCCTCGAACACGAAGTCCGAGGAGATGCTGCCGTTGGCGTAGCGGATCTCCACGAAGGGCTCCCTCACGTCGCCCTTACCGTAGGCGCTCATCTCGAGAGAAACGTCCTCCAGATTTACGGCCTGCTCGTCCTGTGTGTAGGATATGAGATTCCCCGGGGGGAACGCCCTCTTCTGCATGAGGACGTCGCCGTCCGGGTGCTTTATCAACCGGCCGTAGTAGAGGTGCTCCAGCTGGCCGGTTGACATAACTCTAAATATATAAGAAGTGTTCTCCGTGCTGAGCACGAAGGTCTGATTATCTCTATTAATCATTCGCGATTTCGCCCTCTGATGCGGATTTGTCGTTGAGCTCTCCCATAATCGTGTTCATCTTTTCGTCCGTGAGCTTGTAGCACTTCCTGAAGATGATGTAAGCCACCACCATGAGTACCACGGACGGTATGGTCATGAAAACCCTAAGTCCGTTAAGAGTGGCTGCGCTCTGAGTGACCGCGTCGGTCTGAAGGCCCACCACGTCGATGGCTATACCTGCGATGAAGACGGCCACGCCGGACGCGAGCTTAACGGTGAAGGTCTGCATGGAGAAGATCACCGACTCCTCGCGCGAGCCGTACTTCCACTCGCCGTAGTCTACCGTGTCGGAGAGGAATACGGTTAACATAACATTCATCATTCCATAGGCCGCGTAGACCATTACTCCGGGCAGGCAGAGGATCGCCCACGAAGTCACCCTGTAGAGGTTCGTGTACGCGAAAACGAGTACCAGGATAAGGCCCGCTATCTGTATGGCTATCGAGGCCTTAAAAATGTTCTGCTTTGAAGCCGCCTTGCTTATAGCCGGGATGAGGGCCATGGCCACCACCTGTGCCAGGAAGCACACCCCGACGAATACGCTGTAGCTGTCGGTGTTTCCGACGTCGTACTGGAAGAAGTAGAGAATCAGGTTCGCCACGATGTTGAGCGACGTATAAACCATGATGACGGTCGCAACCACGGCCATGGCCTGGTCGTTCTTAACGAGCGAGGTGAACATCTTTCCGATGCCGACTGCCTCCATGCTCTCGGGCTTCTTCTCGGGCACGTTGAACACGCATACAGCCTCGGAAATCACGAAGACGATGGCGATGATCAAGGCCCAGTATTGGAAGCCAATGCGGTAATCCGCTATGACGGAGCTGCCGCTAAGTATGGGCACGATCACCATGGTAAGGACAGTGGGAACGGCATCACCGATACCCGCGCAGGCACGTGCCAGAGAGGACATCTGCTCCCTGTCGCGTCCGGGCTCTGTGATGGCGGGGATCATCGACCAGTAGGGGATGTCCATGAGCGTATAGGTCACGCCCCAGGCCAGATAGAACACCGTGAGCCATACCCTGGCTCCGCCGTCGCCCATAGAGGACGGAACCGCGAACAACGCGTAGAGAACCACGGCGTTGAGCACCGTTCCCGCCAGTATCCACGGGCGGAATCGTCCGAACCTGGTATTCGTCTTAGCCACGATGACTCCCATGATGGGGTCGTTTATGGCATCGAATATCCTGGCACCCATGAGCACCGCTCCGATAAACACACTGCTCATGCCCAGTACCGAGTTATAGTAGTACAACAGATAGCCGGATACCAGCATGTAAACTACATCTTTTCCGAATCCACCAAATCCGAAAGCCGCCTTGTTACGTGCATTAAGTTTCATTGTTACTCTCCTTTATTCACCCCGCCGTCTCTGAGTGAGAACGCCAGTTTAACAGCCTCATAGGCCCCATTGTAAAGTCCCTGTTCATTATTTCTGCGGATGTTGTCGCACATGTCCTCCAGGAAGGCATCGTCCTTCAGGAAGAGCTTCATCATCTGAAGCACATGCCCTATATCCCTGCATTCGAGCGTTCCGTCGCCCATCTCCACCGAGTGGATGGCGCCCCACTTCTCATGCCCTCCGATGCGCTTTATAAACAGCTTCGGCACGGGATAAAACGCCAGCTCGCTGGGCTTGGTGACCAGAACGTCGCAGCTGCGCATGAGCAGGTTGGTGCTGTACACAGCGTCGAAAATGTTCTCGTGATAGAAGACGTGCACTCCGCTCACCTTACCTTTTAGGGCATCGGCAGCAAACTTCTCCGTCTCCTCCCAGTCGTCGAAGTGCTCGGTGGTGACCTCCCTCAGCCCGGGCACGGCGTCAATCAGCTCGTCCCACACGTTCCTGTGGTCACCCACGTTTACATAAAATGCCATCTTGTCCTTCTTAACCTGCGCCAGGGAGGCCTGCAATATGCTGACGAAAATCTCCTTCTGGGCGCCGGCGCCCCCGATGGTCAGAAGGAATCTGAGCGGCTCCCCGTCCTTCTTCCTGCGAACCCTGTCGGCGCAGTCCTCTTCTATATTAGCCACCAGCTCGTGGTCTATGTAGTGTCCGGTATACACCAGGCTGTCCGCCGGCATGGGCGAGAGCACCTTATCTCCCTGCATGCCGTTCAGTATCCTGTAGCCCATGTACGCCTGATGAGTCTGTATGGTGTGGACGCTGCCCTCGGCCAGATGAAGCGCCATCGGCCAGTTATCGGGTATGGCGTTTACCACGTACTTCATCCCCGCGTGCACCGCCGCCTGGGCCGGCCACACGTGAGTACCTATGAGCGGCACGTCCTTGGGCACGTTCTTAAAGACCGGAACGAAGAGCTCTGCGTTCTTCTGATCCGATGCGTTATAGCTGAGTTTCCTGAAGCCCTCGTAGTTCATAGGCTCCCATACCACCTTGTCGAAGAGCCTGCTCTTCTGAGATATGCGCGAGCCGAGCGAATACAGGTCGTTCTGAGCGCCTATCACCTTGGTGGTCGTAGTCTGCGAGTAGGAGTTCAGATCCATCCAGTACGGCGTATAGCCGAGCGCGTGCGCCGCGGAAGCCATCGCCATGGATATCCTGTAATGGCCGAATCCCATGCGGATGTTTCCAACGATGATACCCTTCTGTGTATCGAAGGGCTCCCCATCTCCCTCCTCCAGAAGAATGTCCTTTACTCCCAGGCTCTCGCCGATATGCTCATTATCCCTGATGCACACCGGATAGTCCCTGTACGAGTCGTCCCCAAACTTCTTCTCGTACTTCTTTTTTGAATTTACGGCTTTTTTATAGTCCCTCTCTGATACGGGATTGCCGTAAATCGTCCTTGATTTGTCTTTCATACAAGGCACCTCCCTACCAAATATAGAATTATTGTAACACGTTTACCCTACAATGGCATCAGCTGAAAAAAACCGCACGGCGATTGGCCGTGCGGTCATAGATACTCATGAATATAATATTTAGTTATATATCAGATACATCCCATAGCTATCGATATTCATAGCATCTTCCTCCGAATCATATATGATCGTATCGGGTAAAATCTCCGTGACGTGACCATAGCTCGCATTAATCACGTATTTGGTAATGTTTCCACTCGCCATCACATACACTTCGTTATAACTCTCACCGTCTTCGTCTCCGAAGTATATATCCTCAAAGGGTATGGTAAGTTCTCCCTGCACAGCCTCTACAAAGTCCGTGTAGAGCGGCTGTCCCATATACTTTTGCACCGGGACAGACACCATAAGGAGAGCCTTTCCTTCCTCAAACTCCTCGGTAATGACGCCCTTCTCGAGCGCTTCCTCCATGGAGATCATCAAACCATAGGCCGCTGCATCAGCTTCGATTTCCTCTTCGTCCAGCTCATCTTCAGACGGCCTTTCTCCATCGGGCCACACCTCCAGATAGACATCGGCTGTGAATCCTTCCCGCGCCTTTAATGCGTCCATAAGCTCACTGTCCATATCGATGTAATTGCTGACGAGCACATGGTCATCATCCTCCGGCAGCGCTTCTATAACGGCTTCACTATAACCCTCCTCGGTGGAGGAAAGATCGAGAAAAATCAATACCGGTAAAACTACTATTAACATAAACGTCACCACCAATATACCGACCCAGGAGTAATCTTTTACCTCTTTTTCCCCTAGTCGTCCGGACATTATCACACACAGCAGAACACATACGGCCCATATCGCCAGCCTTACGGGAGCCATATTCAGACCGACCGCCAGGCTTTCTACCATTGAACCACCAAAACCGCTCAGCGCAGATGCTGACACAATTAAAGCGAAAATCACCCATCCAACAAACGCCAGCCTGCCCGCAATATATCCAAACATCTCCATAAAACAGATGATACCAAGGTATGCCAAAACGACACTCGCAAAGTTCAATGTTCCGATCATCACATACTGCGGATTAATCGCGTTTAAGACGGTATAATCACCGGCCGCCGCACCTCCCTGAAGATACAGTCCGAAGGCAACACCGGACAATCCGATTATCAGGATAACCAGGAGTGCGAAAAGGTGATCGACAATCAGTCTGGCTACGTACTTGGTCCGTACAGTCCCCGGCAGAGCTCCGATTTCCCCGTTGCAAATCATCTGCAATTCTTTTCTCTCGCTGAAGGGCCACCCTACTACTATAAAGATAAACCACCACCATCCAATATCAATCCAACTGGCCACCGTCACATGCGATGTGCAGAATGCGCCAATCCAGTCGGAACTATCTGCAGATAACCATACCCCCCATGCCACCCAAAGCACAGTTATCACTGTCAGCATAAGGTAGTATTTTTTTCGAAGTAAGAACCAGGACTTAACCAGGTTTTTTAACGCTGTAAAACTATCACTCATCTTCATTCTCCTTTTCCACCCACAGGTTTTCAATCTCACTTCCCAGGCGTCCTCCGGTGAGGTACACGGAGGCATCCTCCGCATCTACGCCCTGCACACGGAGTCCCCCGGACACAGCCTCCTTCGCCAGTTCACCTGTCGGCGATTCCCTCAGCACCAGCGTCGTAGCCGACACTCCTTTCTCCTCATCGAGCAGCTTTTCGCCGGAAACCTTTTCCCTAAACCCGTCTATCAGATCTGCAGGCCCCGACACCCTGCAAACGAGCTGTCTGAACTCGTCCATCTCACCGTAGTAAACGAG
>JAILAS010000188.1 GCA_024681495.1 Eubacterium sp.
TTAAGGCTCTTAGCGTTAACCTTAAGGGTCTTAAGCTTCTTAGCACCTGCAAGCGCCTTGCCCTTGATAGCGGTTACGGTGTAGGATACGCCATTGGTAGACTTAACAGTGTTCTGGATGGTAAGAGTAGCCTTCTTCTTAGCTGCCTTCGCGAGACCGGTTACTGCTACGGTCTTCTTGGATACGTTAGTGATAGTGTAAACCACACTACCCTTGGTGATGGTGTCACCCTTCTTATCAGCTACGGTAGTTGAAGAATCGGTTGAGGTTGAACCCGCCTTCTTAACAGTAACGGTAACCGTGGCTGTCGTAGCATCCGTAGCGGGAGTAACGGTGTAAACGCCGTCTACGGGGCCTGCAACGGTACAATTATCGGTACCTGCTACGCTCACGAGCTCATATCCGTCAGTGAGATCGAATGCTGCGGAGATGGTGCCGTCAACGTTAGACTTGGGATAACCGCTTGCGAAAGAAACGCCTGCTGCGCAGTTATTTCCATCGCTGTCTACTGCCTTGAAGGTAACCTTGGTGGCAGATGACTGATAGGAGGTTGCGGAACCAATGATTCCGGTATCTGCTGTTGCGGTTGCTACTGCTCCGCCCACTGCTACGGAAATTCCGTTTACGGTAACGGTAGCTTCCTCGGTGTAGGTGGTGCTTCCAACCGTGAGGGTCTGAACGGAAACCTTAGCTCCCGATCCTCCGGAGAGGCAGCTCTCGTCTGCGAGAACCACGTCGCCGAGGTAGTTGGTGGAGTTAGCCTCTACATTCCATACGGAACCGGACTCAACGGTAAGGTTAACCTTGTTGTTAACGGTAGCGCTGGGTACGTTAACCTGAGAGCCGATAATCTTGGCATCAGAATCCTGGCCTCTGTAATCAGCATATGCGTATGCGGAAATTACAGTGCCGTCTGCGAGCCTGTTGCCGCTCTCGTCTACGTGATAGCCATAGGAAGATGAAATCGTTCCGTTTACAGTAGCGTTATCGGAAAGAGTTACATCAAGGTCCTGAGTGTAGTTGTAGATGTTGTTATAGATATCTCCGGTGTAGGTACCGTTCTTGATAACGGCCGTGGACTCGGTGATAGTTCCCAGAGAGGACTCGGTAGTAGCATCATCGCCATCATCCTGGATGGTGTAGGTGGTATTACCGGGGTTACCTGCGTCATCGGACTCAACGAGCTCTACGAGAACGCCCGAGTAGGGATTGGAACCTGCGATATCAACATCGCATCCATCGATAACTACGTTGGTGTAACCGTTATTAGCTGCGCCGGACTTAATCTGAGCGAGGCAGTCATCAACGGTGATGGTGGAATTCTTGAATGTGATGGTACCACCTGCGTTCTGCTGCGTCATAACACCGATTCTGCCGCTGTAGAGGGTGCAGTCCTCATAAGTAGCTGTGGAGGTGCTGGATGCCATAATCTGTACGTAGTCGGGAGCGTAGAACGTGCAGTTCGTGAAGTTATCGATAACTCCGGAGTCTGCGTATGCTACGTATCCTGAATAATCGTCAACATAGGTGAATCCATAGGTCACGTCGTTAACTTCCTTGGTGGCATCGTAAACCTTAGCTGCCTGAGCAACCTCGACCTCGCCGATACCGGCTACTACGTTGTCAACGGTGAGTGCCTGGGTGCCGCTCTGTCCGGAGTCAGTGGAAAGAACGCCCCAGCCGGTGCATACGATAAGAGAATCGGAATATACTCCCTTACCTGCGCCGAGTACGTTAGTGGCACGGATGGTTCCCTCGAGTCCGAGTGCGAAAGGAGTCCTCTTCATCATGGGAACTACGAGTGCTACATACTCCTCATCTGTATCATCACCCTCCTGGGCATAGATAACGGAGTCTGTTATGTTAAGTGTAGCTGAACCCTTAACCGCTGCTGCGGTACGGATAACACCTGCGGTCTCTACATAGGTATTATCGATGGTGAGAGAACCGGTGTCCTGAACGAGGAGGGCTGCGCCCTGTCCGTTAAAGTCGTTAGCGCCGTCACCCTCAGCGGTGATGGTGGACTGGGTAACGGTGTAATCAGATGCACCTGCCACATAGATAGCGTTGAAGAATGCTCCGTTTACATCGATGGTTCCCTTGAAGGAAGTTCCATTGTAAGTATCGCCGTCAAGAAGAGCGGTGATGGTCTCATCGGCATCAACAGCACCATCGGCAATCTTAAGAGCCTGACGGAAGGTGTACTGAGCTGTCTGGCCGCCCATGTTCATGAACTTGGCACCCTCGGAGTACACAGTACCTCCACTCGTCTCTTCAAAGCTATAGGTACCGGCCTCGAGAACCGTACCCGCCTCCTTATAATCAAGTATATCCTCCTCAGCGCCGTTTACAACGAGAGTAAGGACGCCTGAAGAAGCGGTCTTGGTAGTACCATCGGAAAGAGTTACAGACACCACATTGGAAGAAGCCGAGGGGGAGTTAATCCAGTCATTTCCCGAATCAGCCGTTCCGTTATAATCGTCGTCTGCGGTCGTCGCAACATAATTAGTTCCATAGGTCACTTCCGTAATCGTAACCCCGCTGGTAGCATCTGCGTAGGTAGATACCAATGCGGTAACATTACCGTACGAGAACGCCAGCGAAGCCGAAAGGGCTATCGCCAAAAGTCTTTTCATAGTTACAAATACCTCCTTAAAAAGCACTAATTTTTAGTTGGGAAAACCGGTCGAGAGAACTCTCTAATATTAACCCCCTTCTGTCTCATGTATATAGCCAATTCCCCTAACACTTCATACAGTACCATTCGAGCCTTCAATTGGGATGAAGCTCCTAAATGCTACACAAAAATACTAACATTTCAGTCACAAACCGTCAACAAATTATTAACATTTCACAACATATTTTTAATAATTTCGATTTAATTTTGAATTCATTGTGCAATATGGTAAAATATCCCTCATAGGAAGTAAAATTATGTAAATTTCTTCCTGCAGGAGGTATGGAATATGACTAAATTTGCAGTGGCCGGAATAACACAATTAGAAACCATTGTTGAGATAAACAGCCTTCCCGTGCGCTATGTGCCGGTAACCAGCCGCAGGGACTTTATCACTTCCGAGCCCAGCGGCGATGCATTCAACATATGCCTGGCGCTAAACTGGCTCGAGGATACGGCCGAACTTTTAACCGTGGTCGGAAAGACCCAGGACATGGGAGTGTTCAATCCGCCCGGCCGGCACGCACACGTCGACACGTCACATATCCTCCCGCTCATGGACTACACGCCCCAGAAGGTGGTCTTCTACCAGGACGACGAGCACACGCAGATCTTCGAGGACATGAAGGACGTCAACTCCGTCGAGTACGACATCGAGGAGGCAGAGAAGGTCATCTCAGAGTGCGACTTCACGGTGATATCCAACGTCGGCTTCTGCCGCCCCTTCCTGTCCATCGCCAAAAAGCACAAGAAGCCCATAGCCGTCAGGGTGAACAACTACCGCAGCGAGAATGAAAAGTACAACGCCGAGTTTCTCTCCGCGGCCTCGATCATTTATTTCAGCAACGAGAACCTTCGAAACTCACCATACGACTTCATTAAGGAGATGTCTAAGAAATACACCGCCGACATCATACTTCTGGGCATAGACGAGACAGACGTGCTTCTCTTCGAGCGCTCGGAGAACATAGTAGTCCCCTACAAGAAGGTTACCACCATAGACAGAGTAAACTCCCACGGAGCCGGAAATGCATTCTTCTCCTGCTTCCTCCACAGCTATGCAGCGGGCAAAGAGACCACGGAGGCTGTCAGGGACGCGCTCCTGTTCGCATCCTACAACTCGGGATTCAAGGGGGCATCCACCGGATTCCTTACCCCCGGGGAGCTGGACAAGTGGCGCAAGCTAATATGGAAGGACACCGGCGAGCCCGAGAGCACCATAAACGGCTGACGCACACCCAATCGATTTTTACGCAATAAAAAACAACGGCTACTCACCGAAGTAGCCGTTGTTGTTTATGTTCCAGCCCCCGTCATCGCGGACCTCTTTTAATCTTCTCTGATAGGTGCGCACGGATATCTGACAGAACTCAGCCGTCTGCGCCACCGTATGCTTTTGGGCATAAACGAAGACCTCCGAAGTCCGCCTCACCCGGGTGTTCTTCTTATTGCGCCCGGCGTTGCGCTTCGTAGCCTTCTCATACCTCTCGTTGTTAATGGAAAACGTCAGCAATGTCACAGTCTCACGATTGATGAGATTGACCTTAATCCCCACCTTATCCAACAGCTCGCTCAACCTGGCCGTGTCCACCTCGGTATCGGGAGTCTTTTGAATCATATAGCCAATGAAATCCGACATGTCTTATCCTTTCAAAAAACAAGGGCCCGGCGTTGCGAAGCCGAGCCCCACCGACCTTTGTCTTACACCTGAATGTCGATGTTTGACCCAAGGTTTGGAGCCACGGACTGTTCCATCATCCTTACCATTTCGTTACCCAAATCCTCCTGTGTATCGAGACTCTGGGAAAGAACTTCGGTGGAGACGGCATTTACAAGCCCGTTATCCGAAACCTGAGGTACGGATAATCCGATTCCTGTGATGTCCATAACCAACACCTCCCCTTCGGAACTTCTGTGACAGTTACTAAGACGGCCGCGGCAGAATGTCAGTCCTAACGCCCCGCCAACGGCCTGAAGCAAGTTACACCCGTATTATAAATCATCATTTAAAAAAGGGCAAACTTTTTAACGAAAATCCTGTGACAACGGCGCGCCCGCACCGCATTGTCACCTCTTGAGGTGCTCCTTCATGGCCCTGTCCATAGACCTCTTCGCGTCCTTTTTGGCCATGGTTTCCCTCTTGTCATAGAGCTTCTTACCCTTGGCCAGGCCGATCTCGACCTTGGCGTGGCTGCCGGAGAAATACACCTTCAGGGGAACAATGGTGTACCCCTTCTGGGAAACCTGCCCCGCGAGCTTCAGAATCTGCTTTTTGTGGAGCAAAAGCTTCCTGGTGCGCAGCGGATCCTTGTTGAAGATGTTTCCCTGCTCGTACGGGGAAATGTGCATGCCGTAGATGAACATCTCGTTGTTCTCTATGCGGATGAACGCCTCCTTCAGGGAGCACTTCCCCTGGCGGAGGGACTTCACCTCGGTCCCCGACAGGGATATGCCCGCCTCGATCTTCTCCTCGATGAAGTAGTCGTGGAAGGCCTTTTTATTGTTGGCCACAAGGGGCCTTTCCTGCTTCTTATCTGCCATGAGTTTTCCTCTTACGCTTTCCGGACGGGGCCGCCGCCCCCTTTCCGGAACGCTGAGCCTTATCCTTCTTCTTTACGGGCGCCTTCTTCGACGCCTTCTTTGCGGCCGCCTTCTTCACAGCGGCCATGTTGCTGCGCGTCAGGGTCCTGTCGGTGAACTCGAAGTCGATGGTCCTCTCCCTCTTGTCCGCTCCCTTGACGCGTATCTCGACCGGGTCTCCTATCTTGAACACACCGCCCCTATGATTTCCCCTGACTATCATGCGGTCCTCATCGAACTCGTAGAAGTCGCCGGGTATGTCCTCGAGGCGCACCATGCCCTCGATAGTGTTCGGAAGAACCACGTAGATTCCCCAGCCCGTCAGAGAGCCGACGGCTCCGGTAAAGGTCTCCCCCACCCTCTGAGCCATGTACTCGGCCTTCTTCATCTTCACGGTCTCGCGCTCCACCTCGTCGGCGCGCCTCTCGAGAGACGAGGACGAGGATGCGATCCCTGCAAGGATTTTCTCGTAGTGCTCGCGGCGCTTCTTGTTCATCTTACCGTTCAAAGTCTCCTTTATTATACGGTGAATGATGAGGTCCGGATAGCGCCTTATGGGCGAGGTAAAGTGACAGTAGTACCCGGCGGAAAGGCCGAAGTGTCCCCTGTTTTCCGTGGTATATACCGCCCTCTGCATGGAGCGCAGCACCAGAGTGCTGATGAGGCTCTCCTCGGGCGTGCCCTGCGACTCGTCCAAAATCGCGGAGAAGTCGGCGGGCTTAAGCTTCTTTATATCGGTGTTCAATCCGTAGCCGAAGCGGGATATGAACATCGACAGATCCCTGACCCTGTCGGGGTCGGGCTTGTCGTGCGTCCTGTATACGAAGGGAATCTTCCTGCGGAAGAAATCCTCCGCGACCGTCTCATTGGCGGCCAGCATGAAGTCTTCGATGATGAGAGACGCCCGGTTTCTGTCGTACGCCTTCACCTCCACGGGAAAGCCGTTCTCATCAAGCTTTACCACGCTCTCGGGGAACTCGAAGTCCACGGCGCCCCTCCTCTTCCGCTTCCTGCGGAGGATGGTCGAGAGCTTCTCCATGAGGAGGAACATGTCGACGGAGTCGGCGTACTTTTTCCTGAGCGCCCTAAGCTCCTTTTGGGCCTTCTCGCTCCTGTCGCCTCCGGCCGAGGTGACAATGGTGTTAACGTCCGTGTACGTCATCCTGTGGTTCACGTTGATAACGCTCTCGGTAATGACGTGGTCTATTATCCTGCCCCTGGGGCCGATGGTCATGATGCAGCTGAGCGCCAGGCGGTCTTCGCCCTCGTTGAGCGAGCAGATGCCGTTCGAGAGCTCCTCGGGGAGCATGGGGATGACCCTGTCCACGAAGTACACGCTGGTGCCCCTCTTAACGGCCTCCCTGTCGAGAGGCGCCCCCTCCCTAACATAGTGGGACACGTCGGCAATGTGGACGCCGAGTATGTAGTTATTCCCATCCATGGAGAGCGATACCGCGTCGTCGAGGTCCTTGGAATCCTCGCCGTCGATGGTGACCATGAGGGTGTCGCGAAGGTCCATACGGCGCGAAATTTCGCGTGAGGGCACGGGCACATTGACGGCCGAAGCGTCGTCTCTTACATCCTAAGGGAACTCCATCGGGACGCCGGCAGAGCGCGCCACGCACATGACGTCGCACCCGGTCTCCGACTCGAAGCCAATCACCTCTCTGACCTCACCTACGGGAGGTCGTCTTTCTCCGCCGTAGGAGGCGATGTCCACGAGGACCTTTTGCCCGTCCTCGGCGCCCTTGGTCTTATCCTCGGGGATAAATATGTCCCTGTCAAACTTGAGGTTATCGGAAATAACGAATCCGAACTTCCCCTCCGCCTCGAAGGTGCCCACCACGAAGGTGATGCCCCTCTCGACGATCTTCTCAACGCGGGCGGAGGTGCGCCTGCCGCCGCGTCCCTTTATCACGGAGAACTCCACGGTATCGCCGTCGAGCGCCCCGTTTATCTCCTCTGCGGGGACGAAGAAATCGTCCTCGTCCTCCTTATCTGTCCCGATGAAACCGAAGTCGCGCTTGGTTGACATAAAAACTCCGGTGCGAATCTTTTTCGGGCGCTCCTTAACTGTCTGTTTCCTGCTGTTTAGTCTCTTACTCGTCTGCTTCCTGTTCGTTTGCTTCTTCTCTTTAATGATCTTCTTCCTCTTCTTTACTTACTTTTTACATTTAACAAAAATCACCGGCTGCGGATAACCAAACAGCCGGTGACGGATAAACAATATTGCCTATGCAAGGGAACTAAGGTTAAGAACCAGGGAGATTACGAAGAAAAGCACTACCATCACTGTGGTGGCCTTTACCAGTTTACCCTCCATGGAACGGCCCTTATTCTTACCCCAATAGGTATCGGCTGCGCCCGCGATGGAACCGAGTCCTGCGGACTTACCCTCCTGCAGAAGTATAATGCAGGTAAGAGCTATACAAAGAATTATAAATACTACCATAAGAATGGTCTTGATTATCTCAACTGTAGTCATTTCAATGCCTCCGTTTTGGCTTGATATTTTTCACACGGGTGCTATTTTAACACAACGGGCCGAAAATAGCAACCCGTATTTACTATACGTTTATCTCTGCCTCGACGCCCAGGGAGTCCTTATTGGCCTCCAGAAGGGGACGAACGCACTCGGACAGGTACTTCTCCACCTGTCTGGGGGACCTGCCCACGTATTTGGAGGGGTCCATGGAAGCCTGCAGCTCCTCGCCGGTAACGTGGAACGCGGGATTCGCCTCGATGAGCTCGAGGAGGTTGTTGTCGAGTCCCTCTTCCTTGACCCTGCGGCCCGCCTCCATAGACATGGTGCGGATCTCCTCGTGGAGGGCCTGCCTGTTTCCGCCGTACTTCTTGACCTCGTCCATCATGATGTTCTCTGTGGCCATGAAGGGAAGCTCGGCCATGAGGTGGCGGGTGATTACCTTATCGTAGACCTTGAGCCCGTCGGAGACGTTAATGCAGAGGTCTAAGATGCCGTCCGTGGCGAGGAATCCCTCGGGGATGGACAGTCTCTTATTTGCGGAGTCGTCGAGCGTACGCTCGAACCACTGAACGGACGAGGTGATCGCCGTGTTGAGGTAGTCGGTCATGACGTACCTGGACAGGGAAGCGATCCTCTCAGAGCGCATGGGGTTACGCTTATATGCCATAGCCGAGGAGCCAATCTGGCTCTTCTCGAAGGGCTCCTCCACCTCCTTGAGGTGCTGAAGGAGACGGATGTCGTTGGAGAACTTGTGCGCGCTCTGTGCCACGCCCGAGAGCACGGCTGCAACACGCGCGTCCACCTTCCTGGAGTAGGTCTGACCGGAGACCGCGTAGCAGGCCTTGAAGCCCATCTTCTCGGCGATCATGGGATCGATCTTATCGACCTTGTCGTCGTCTCCGTCGAAGAGTTCGAGGAACGACGCCTGGGTTCCGGTGGTACCCTTGGAGCCGAGGAGCTTCAGTGAATCCATGACGTAGTCGATATCCTCGAGGTCGCTCACGAAGTCCTGAATCCAGAGCGTGGCCCTCTTACCCACGGTGGTGGGCTGAGCGGGCTGGAAATGGGTGAATCCCAAGGTGGGAAGGTCCTTATACTGCTCGGCGAAGTCCGCCAGGTGGGCAATTACGTTGAGCACCTTCCTGCGGGTGAGCTCCAGCGCCTCCCTCATGAGGATGATGTCGGTGTTATCTCCCACGTAGCAGCTGGTAGCACCCAGGTGGATGATTCCCGCCGCCTTGGGGCACTGCTGACCATACGCATATACGTGGCTCATTACGTCGTGGCGCACTTCCTTCTCTCTGGCGCGTGCCACGTCGTAGTTTATGTCGTCCTTGTTCGCCTCGAGCTCAGCGATCTGCTCATCGGTGATGGGAAGACCGAGCTCCTGCTCCGTGCGGGCGAGGGCGATCCAGAGCCTGCGCCAGGTTCGGAACTTCTTATCAGGCGAGAAGATGTACTGCATCTCCTTGCTGGCATAACGTGCGGAAAGCGGGCTTTCGTATTTATCGTTTGACATCTTAATCTCCTTATCTGACATAGTCGCCGCGAATATCGTCTTCGGGCGGATCAATGGGGTATTTGCCGTCGAAACATCCTGTGCAGATGGCACGTCCGTCCACCATCTGGTGGAGCCTGGAAATGTCCAGGTAGCCGAGCGAATCCGCACCGATTATCTGCCTTATATCCTCTACGGACCGATTATATGCGATGAGCTGATTCCTCTCGGGAATGTCTATTCCGAAGTAGCAGGGCCACAGGAAGGGAGGCGCACTTATCCTCACGTGGACCTCCTTGGCTCCGGCCTTTCGGAGCATGTCCACGATCTGGTCAGACGTGGTTCCTCTAACTATGGAGTCGTCCACCATGACCACTCTCTTACCCTTCACCGCGTCGGCGAGCACGTTCAGCTTGACGCGAACTGCCGACTCCCTGCTGGACTGGCCGGGCTTAATGAAGGTACGTCCCACGTAGGTGTTCTTAACAAAGGCCGTGCCGTAGGGAATGCCGGACGCCATGGAGAATCCCAGAGCGGCCGCATTGCCGGACTCGGGGACACCCGTTACGATGTCCGCCTCCACGGGAGAATCTTCATATAAGAACTTACCCGCCTTGATACGGGACTGGTATACGATCACGCCATCACAGACGCTGTCCGCCCTGGCGAAGTATATGTACTCGAATATGCATCTGGCCTGCTTGTCCGGCTCGATGCACATGGACTTATCGGATACGAGGCCCTCATCGGGCGTAATGGTGACGATCTCACCGGGCTCGACGTCCCTTACGAACTCGGCGCCAACCGTATCGAGCGCGCAGCTCTCGGACGCGAGTATCCATGCGTTACCCCTCTTTCCGATGCAAAGGGGCTTAAAGCCGAAGGGGTCTCTGGCTCCTATGAGCTTACGGGGACTGGCCACCACCAGGGAGTACGCTCCCTTTATGTGACGCATCGCGAGCGCCACAGCGGCCTCGACGCTACCGCAATTGAGCCTCTCACGGGCGATGAGGTAGGCGATAATCTCCGTATCTATGGTAGTCTGGAATATGGCTCCCGTGTGGCTTAACATCTCCCGAAGCTCGGGGGTGTTAACCAGGTTGCCGTTATGGGCGAGCGCCAGCGTGCCCTTAACGTAGTTAAGAACCAGCGGCTGTGCATTCTCGCGCGTGGACTCTCCCGCCGTGGAATAGCGACAGTGACCCACTCCGATGTCTCCCTTGAGGGCGGCGAGGTTATCGCTGTTGAACACCTCGTTCACCAGGCCCATGCCCTTGACCGCATCCACCTTGCCCTTCGGGCCGTGGGTGTCGGAGACGGCTATACCGCAGCTCTCCTGTCCTCTGTGCTGCAGGGCGAAGAGCCCGTAATACACGGTGGAAGCCACGTCCGCCCCGTCGAGATCGTAGATGCCGAAGACACCGCATTTATCATGAAGCTTATTATCTTTCATTGCCTAAACTCCGTGTTGATTGTATTGAAAGTGACGAATCTAATAATAACAGAAACGCGATTTATCCGCAACGCAAAAAGAGGGGAAGAAGCAATCTTCCCCCCGTGGATTGACTTATCAGATTTTATTTCCCGTGAGAAGGAAGTAGCTCTCGGCATACTTATCCGCGGTCATGGAAATGACGTCATCGGGCAGATCGTAATCGCAGTCGGGATTGGCCTTCAGATAGTCGCGGACGAACTGCTTGTCGAACGAGGGCTGTGATCCGCCTGCGGCGTATCCCTCGAGGGGCCAGAACCTGGAGCTGTCGGGCGTGAGCATCTCATCTCCGATCACGAGGCGTCCCTCCTCGTCGAGTCCGAACTCGAACTTGGTGTCGGCGATGATGATTCCCTTCGAAAGCGCGTAGTCAGCGCACTTCTTGTAGATGGCAAGGGTCTTGTCCTTAAGGGCCTTCGCGTATTCCTCGCCGTGTCCGGGGAACTCCTTCTCGAGCACCTCAATGCTCTTCTCGTAGGAGATGTTCTCGTCGTGATCGCCGATCTCCGCCTTCGTAGAGGGCGTGTATATGGGCTCGGGAAGCTTCTCGGACTCCTTAAGTCCCTCGGGAAGCTTGATTCCAC
>JAILAS010000148.1 GCA_024681495.1 Eubacterium sp.
TCAGGGGCGCGATCCCCATGAAGATACAGAAGACGTCGGGCCATCCGGCCAAGAGGACGTTTCAGGCCATCCGCATTGAGTGCAACAGGGAACTCGAGCAGCTGAGCGACAGCCTGGACGCGCTCATCGGTCTTCTGAACGACGGAGGAGTCCTTTCCATTATCACCTTCCACTCGCTGGAGGACAGGATAGTGAAGACCGCCTTCCGGCGCAATGAGAATCCCTGCACCTGTCCGCCGTCATTTCCGGTGTGCGTGTGCGGAGCTGTTTCGAAGGGTAAGGCCTTGAGAAAGCCGATTCTCCCTTCGGAAGAGGAATGTGAATCGAATCCCAGAGCGAAGAGTGCGAAGCTCAGGGTGTTTACGGCTTCTAAGTAGGGCCGTTGTCCGCGGGGACGGACGGGGGATCGGGAAACCTCCGTGGGGGTTATGAGAGGAGCAGAGTATGAGCAAGGATGCAATGAGAAGCAAGAGAAACTATAATCGAAGTACCTATACAATAGAAGGAAATACTGTCAGAAGAACGGCTCCCGCGGGCGATCAGCCCCGCAGAAGTCAGCCGGGAATCAGAGAGAAGAGGCGGGCCGACAGGGCTGCGGGCAGGACGAGGAGAAACAGGGAGAGGGCGCTCTACATGAGCCCCGGATACGTTATCTTCCTTTCCGTCTGTGCCTGTTCGCTGTTTGCTATCTGCGGCCTCTACATCAATCTTCGCGCACAGGTGTCTGACCACATGAGCACGGTTACCGCCATGGAAGCTGAGCTCGTGGACATGCGCTCGGATAATGACGAGACCCAGCTGGAGCTCGAGACCTCCATCAATCTGGATCAGATTAAGGATAAGGCGTTCGCTCTGGGAATGCAGTACCCCGAATCCGATCAGATAGTGTATTATAGTGTGGAGGAGTCCGATGTTATGACTCAGTATCAAACGGCGGAAGAGTAATTCTGATTTATGGGTAAGAAAACAGTTAAAAGAATACAAATGAAAATGAAACGCAAGCTGTCGGTTGTCTTTGCAATAATCACGCTTGCGTTTTTGGCGTTGATTGGACGCATAACCTATATCAACGCAGTCAGCGGAGAGAAGTACACGAAGATAGTGCTTTCGCAGCAGAGCTACGACAGCAGGACCATTGCCTGCCGAAGGGGTGACATCACCGACATAAACGGCACGATTCTCGCCACCAGCAGGAAGGTCTACGGCCTCGTCATCGATTCCAAGATTTTGAGCGCCGACGAGGACATGGAGAAGGCGACCGTTGCAGCCATCTGTGAGTGCTTCGAGGACCTGGACTCTGCGGAGATTACGGAGTATATTGATTCGCACACATCCAGCAGCTACCACGTGCTGGTGGACGAGCTCAGCTACGACGAGATAAGCGATCTGGTCGCCATAGACGAGAACGACGAGGACTATCCCAACGTGGGAGGCATCTGGTTCGAGGAGAGCTACGAGAGGGAGTATCCCTATTCCACGCTCGCGGCCAGCCTTATCGGATTCACTTCCTCGGACGGCAGCGGCATGCTCGGCATCGAGTCGTCCTACGACGATGAGCTCACGGGCGTAAACGGCCGCGAGTACGGATACCTCAATTCGGACAGCGATGTGGAGTCCACCGTTATTGACGCCGAGGACGGATACAGTGTGGTTTCCACCATTGACGTGAATATCCAGTCGATAGTGGAGGAGAAGATAGAGGCCTTCAACAAGGCCCACGCCGGTGCGTACGACGAGGACGAGGACGGCAGCGCGAACACGGCCGTGATCGTGGCAGACCCCAACGACGGAAGCATACTGGCCATGGCGAACTATCCCTCGTTTGACCTTTCTAATCCGAGGGACCTCTCTGAGTACTACACCAAGAAGCAGATTGCCAAGATGGATGAGGACGAGCAGTACGAGGCCTTAAACGAGATCTGGCAGAACTACTGTGTGACCGAGACGTACGAGCCCGGATCCACCGCGAAGGTGTTCACCGTGGCCGGCGGCCTCGACTCCGGCGTATTAAGCGGCAACGAGACCTACGTCTGCGACGGTTATCAGAACGTCGGCGGATATAAGATAAAGTGTTCCCACGTCTACGGCCACGGCACCCTCACTCTGAGCGGCGCCATCGAGCAGTCCTGCAACGACGCGCTCATGCAGATTGCCGCCCAGATGGGCGTGGAGCTTTTCTGCCATTACCAGAACATATTTAACTTCGGGCTTCGCACGGGCATCGACCTCCCCGGAGAGGCGCTGACCTCGGGCCTCATATACAACGAGGACAACATGGACTCCGCCTCTTTGGCCACGAATTCCTTCGGTCAGAACTTCAACTGCACGATGATTCAGCTCGAGGCGGCGTTCTCGTCGGTTATAAACGGCGGCTATTATTACCGTCCCCACGTGGTCGACAGAATCGTCGACTCGGAGGGCAATACGGTCGAGACGATAGACCCCGTGGTTCTCAAGGAGACAGTATCGGACGAGACCTGCGAGCTGCTTCGCGAGTACCTCTACCAGACTGTCGAGGAAGGAACGGCGACGGATGCGGCGGTGAAGGGATATACCATCGGCGGTAAGACGGGTACGGCCGAGAAGCTCCCCCGAGGAAACGGCAAGTATCTGGTATCGTTCATCGGGTTCGCCCCCGTCGACGATCCGCAGGTCGTGGTCTATGTGGTTATCGACGAGCCCAACGACGAGAATCAGGCGCAGAGTTCGTTTGCGACTGAGCTTGCCCACGATTTATTTAAGGAAATCCTCCCGTACATGAATATCTTTAAGGAAGATTCGTCGTCCGGAGGAAGCTCCTCTTCCGGGGAGGAGGGCGTGAGTGAGTACGAGACAGACGAGTCCACGCTCGATGCCTCGGGCGACCAATAACCTTGTTGAATTTTTGATGGGTTTGGGCTAAAATGGTTCGAGTTGCATGGAGAGATCCGAATTTCAAAACTATCGAACCGAGGTATGGATATGTTTACGTTTCAAATTTTGGTGCCGCTTATTGTGGCCTTTCTGATAGTGGCCGTCAGCGGCCCGTTTGTAATTCCGTTTCTGAGGAGACTCAAGGCGTCCCAGACGGAGAGAGAGGAGCTCGTTTCCCATCAGGCGAAGACCGGTACTCCCACCATGGGCGGAGTGATGATATTGGCGGGCATTATTGTCCCCTCCATCTTCTTCATCCCCACCAATCCCAGGGTGCTTCCGGTGGTCCTGCTCACGGCTGGCTTCGGAATTATCGGCTTCATTGACGACTACCTCAAGGTGGTTAAAAAGCGCAGCGACGGCCTCTACCCGAGGCAGAAGATGGCACTGCAGATAGTTGTGACTACCATCTTCCTTTTGTGCATAATATTCCAGAAGACGGCAGATTTGACACTTTTGGTTCCCTTCGGCCACTTCTACTTTGATATAGGTGTTTTGGCGTATCCGTTGCTCTATTTCGCGGTTATAGGCACCGTAAACGGCGTGAATTTCACAGATGGACTCGATGGACTGGCGTCTTGCGTGACTGTGGTCGTGGCCGCGTTTTTCCTGCTCGCTTCACTGAAGGTTTCGGGAGAAATTGAGCCGGTATGCGCAGCCGCCATCGGAGCCCTTTTGGGGTTCCTTATATACAATCACCATCCCGCCAAGGTCTTTATGGGAGATACGGGATCCCTTGGCCTCGGAGGATTTGTGGCAGGAGTGGCTTACCTAATAAATATGCCGCTCTTTATCGTGATTGTAGGACTGATTTACCTTATTGAGGTGCTTTCCGTTATTATTCAGGTTACTTACTTTAAGAAGACAGGAGGCAAGAGAGTCTTCAGGATGGCGCCCATCCATCACCACTTTGAGCTGGGAGGCTGGAGTGAAGTGAAGGTGGTTGCCGTGTTTACGAGCGTTACGCTGGTGCTGGCGGTTATAGCTTATTTTGGAATCTGACAGGTGAATGATAATGAGTAATGATACATATAAAAACACATTGATAATAGGAGCGGGAAAAAGCGGCATTTCATCTGCGGCCCTCCTGCTTCGAAACGGCGCAAAGGCGTCCTTATTCGACGGCAATACCGACCTTAATCCCGACGACATAAGGGCCAGGTCCCTCACGCTGAAGGACAGCGGAATCCCCGTGTTTTTGGGTGACATAACTTCCGAGGAGCTCTCGGCCTTTGACAGGGTAGTGGTAAGTCCCGGAGTGCCCCTCACGGAGCCCATCGTCGTTAAGTGCCGCGAGGCCGGCCTTCCCATCATAAGCGAGATCGAGCTGGCAGGGCTCTACGCGAAGGGACGCATCATCGGAATCACCGGTACCAACGGCAAGACCACCACTACCATGCTAACGGGCGAGATCATGAAGAGCGCCTTCGACGACGTCTACGTGGTCGGCAACATCGGCGACCCGTTCACGGATATCGCCGACAGAACCACGGATGAGAGCGTGTGCGTCATCGAGCTCTCGAGCTTCCAGCTTGAGACCGTGGAGAAGTTTCACGCCAACGTCAGCGCCATCCTGAACCTGACGCCCGATCACCTCGACCGTCATCTCACCATGGAGAACTACGACAAGGCCAAGCAGAGGATAACCCGCGGCCAGTCTAAGAGCGAGTACTGCGTGCTTAACGCCGACGATCCCTACACTTCGAAGTTCGCATCGTCCGGCCTTTGCCCCGCGACGCCCCTCCTTTTCTCGTGCGTGGAGAAGCAGGAGAACGGAGCGTACCTCTCCGGGAACGACATCATGGTTTCCTTCGAAGGCAAAGAGGAGAAACTCATGGACTCCAAGGACATGAACCTGGTGGGCCTTTGCAACATCCAGAACGTCATGGCGGCGGCCCTCATCGGCCTCGCCTCCGGCATTCCTGCAGAAAAGATTGCCGACTGCGTCAGGAAGTTCAAGGCCGTTTCGCACAGGATAGAGTACTCCGGAACCAAGAGGGGAGTGCGATTCTACAATGACTCGAAGGGCACTAACCCCGATTCCGCCATTCAGGGAATCAGGGCCATGGACGCTCCGACCTGCCTGATTGGCGGCGGATACGACAAGAAGATTCCGTTCGACGAGTGGGTTAAGTGCTTCGACGGCAAGGTCAAGAAGCTCGTGCTCCTGGGCCAGACCGCGCAGCAGATCGCTCAGACCTGCGACAAATACGGATTCAAGGACTATTGCTTCGCCGATTCGCTCGAAGAGGCGATTGACATATGCTATGCGGCTGCCGAAGACGGTGAGTGCGTGCTGCTCTCGCCCGCCTGCGCCAGCTGGGGGATGTTTAAGAATTATGAAGTAAGGGGAGACTTGTTTAAGGAATACGTGGCCTCCCTAGAGGAGTAAGGATGGCTAAAACCGGAAGAATGCCAAAGAACCCGGCCCGTGTCCAGCCGAGATATTTCGACTGGGGGCTGGTGTTTAT
Organism: Eubacterium sp.; assembly: GCA_024681495.1. GTDB lineage: Bacteria > Bacillota > Clostridia > Lachnospirales > Lachnospiraceae > RUG14243. Next base: position 5,385 of record JAILAS010000148.1, read on the forward strand.
AGTGATATTCCTCGCGGGATTCGGGCTGGTCATGCTGTATTCGGTCAGCTCGTACAACGCCCAGGTCAAGTTCGGAAGTGGCCTGTTCTACGTAAAGAAGCAGGGGCTGTCCGTCGCGCTGGGCATTATCATGATGATCATCGTCTCGCTCATCGACTATCACATATGGTATAAGCTTTCCACGCTGATATATCTGGCGGCCTTCGGGCTCAACAGCCTGCTGCTTTTCTCCGGCCTGGCCGCCAATTACGGCGGATCCACCAGGTGGCTCTCGATAGCCGGATTCTCGTTCCAGCCCTCTGAGGCCGCCAAGGTGGCGGTAATCATCTTTACCGCAGCCCTCATAAGCCGCATTCCCAACCGGGAGTTCATGAGGTTCCGCACGGTGGTGATCGTGCTCGGCGCCACGGCGCCCCTGTTCATACTCGTTGCGCTCTCGAACCTCTCCACGGCCATAATCATCCTCACCATAGCCACGGTGATGGTGTTCGTGGCGAGCCCCAGGTACATGCAGTTCGTAGCGATCGCCCTGATGGTGGTCTGCGCGGGCGCGGTTTTCCTGGTCACGTTTTCGTACAGGCTCACCCGAATCAAGGTATGGCTCAACCCTGAGGGGTACGACACCGGATACCAGACGCTCCAGGGGCTCTACGCCATTGGTTCGGGCGGAATCTTCGGCAAGGGACTCGGCGAGAGTCTTCAGAAGCTCGGAAACGTGCCCGAGCCCGAGAACGACATGATCTTCTCCATCATCTGCGAGGAGCTGGGTCTGGTCGGGGCTATAGCCGTGATCCTGCTGTTTTTGCTCCTGATATGGAGGTTTCTGGTCATCGCCTTCAACGCCGACGACATCTTCGGATCGTTTTTGTCGATTGGAGTGATGACGCACATTGCCGTCCAGGCGGTGCTTAACATCGCCGTCGTGACGAACTCGATTCCCAACACCGGAGTTACGCTTCCGTTCATCAGCTACGGAGGAACCAGTACGATTATCCTGATGACGGAGATTGGAATCGTGCTGAGCGTCTCCCACGGAATCAAGCTCCGGAGCCTCGTCACCAAACAGGAGAAGCAGGAGCATTTCAAGAACTACGTAAATACTTTGAAGGAAACTCCAAATGCCTAGGAAAGACGGTACGATTCACGAAAAGAGAAAAAGGAAGCGAATGGCCAGGCGCATGAGCATCGTGCTCGGGTCGATTGCTGCGACCGTCGTGGTGCTGGCCCTCATAGTCGTCTTCGGCTTCAGAATCAGGGTCGTCGAGTACGAGGGCGAATGCGTGTATTCCAACGAGGAGATAAGGCAGTTCGTCATGAAGGACGGATTCTCCCGCAATTCGCTCTATCTGTGGCTGCAGAACAGGTTCTTCGACCACAGGGAGCTGGAGTTCGTGGATTCGATTCGTGTGGACCTTAAGTCCCCCTCGAACATCCTCATCACCATAGACGCCAAGGAGACGGCGGGATACGTCGTCAACACGAAGCAGACCTCTGCCACCGAGTCGGGAGACGCTTCGGAGTCTGCGGATGCATCGGGTGACAATGCGGCCGCCTCGGGAGATGCCTCTTCGGACGCAGGTTCGGCCGTCGCGGATGACAGCCAGGTGGCGGCATCAGGAGACGTGGTAGCCGCGGATTCGGGAAAGTACGTTTACTTTGATTCGTCCGGGAGGGTCGTGGAATTTTCGGACAGACTGATTGACGGCCCGTTCCATGTTGAGTGCACTCTGACTGAAGATCCGGTGGACGGAGAGACGCTGAGCCTTGCGCGCAACAGCGCCCTGAGCTATCTGCTGGAGGTGATAGAGAGCCTCGGTGAGAATTCGCTTTCGCCCGGTAAGATCGTCGTATCGGATAAAAACAGGATCACGCTTTACTTCGGAGATATTACGGTGGAGCTGGGTACATGTTCACAGACTGCCGGTAAAATGTTACGGCTGGCGGGCATTTTGCCCAAGCTTTCCAAAAAGAGCGGAACCATTGATATGAGCGAATGGTCGAGCGGTTCCGATGACATTATTTTTAAAGAAACATAAATATTATTATTGAATTATGTTTCGAAAATTTGTATTATAGAGTAGTGTAAGTGAAAAAATTGTAACACTTCCGGGTTTTGATTGGGAGAAGATTATGATTTATAGATTTGAATTGAATATATAGGGGAAATAGGAGGAGTGTTCAGTGTCTGACATGCTTGAAATCAAGTCGGTTGAAGATAAGGGCGGTGCGAAAATCCTTGTCATTGGCGTCGGCGGTGCCGGTAATAACGCTATAAACCGAATGATCGGAGAAGAAATTGGAGGCGTCGAATTCATCGGCGTTAATACGGATAAACAGGCGCTTGACCTTTGCAAGGCCAAGACGCTCATACAGATAGGCGAGAAGCTCACCAAGGGACTTGGAGCAGGTGCTCAGCCCGAGATCGGTGAGAAGGCCGCAGAGGAGAGCATTGAGGAGTTGGAGGCTGCCGTGCGCGGAGCCGACATGGTCTTTGTCACCTGCGGAATGGGCGGCGGTACCGGTACAGGTGCAGCTCCCGTGATTGCTAAGCTGGCTAAGGATCTCGACATCCTCACGGTTGGTGTCGTGACCAAGCCCTTTAAGTTCGAAGCCAAGGCCCGCATGGTCAATGCGGAGGGTGGAATAGAGAAGCTCAAGAGCGCAGTGGATACGCTTATTGTCATCCCCAATGACAAGCTTCTGGAGATTGTCGACAGACGTACCTCCATGCCCGAGGCTCTGAAGAAGGCCGATGAGGTTCTTCAGCAGGCGGTACAGGGTATTACGGACCTTATCAACATGCCTGCACTTATCAATCTTGACTTTGCCGATGTACAGACCGTTATGAAGGATAAGGGTCTTGCTCATATTGGAATCGGTTCCGCCAAGGGCGACGATAAGGCAATCGAGGCCGTCAGGGCAGCGGTTGAGAGTCCCCTTCTCGAGACCACTATTAACGGTGCTACACATGTCATCGTTAACATTTCGGGTGATATCACCCTCTTCGATGCCAACGACGCAGTCAGCTACATCGAGGAGCTGGCAAGTGATAACGCCAACATCATCTTCGGTGCGAAGGTCGATGAGAGCATTCCCGAGGAGGCTACCATCACCGTCATTGCGACGGGGCTGGATCAGGGTCCTGACACGCAGGCTCTGAC